>RDXT01000062.1 GCA_004292985.1 Bacteroidota bacterium | reverse complement strand
ACATGCAGCATCTGCTCGGCTTCGGCGATGGCTTCTTCTGCCGTCGCGTGGGCGGTGTGACCTTCCTGCCAGAGAAACTCTGTGGTGCGCAGGAAAAGGCGGGTGCGCATTTCCCAGCGAACGACATTGGCCCACTGGTTGATGAGCAATGGCAGGTCGCGGTAGGACTGAATCCAGCCTTTGTAGGTATTCCAGATAATGGTCTCGGAGGTCGGACGCACGATCAGTTCCTCTTCGAGTTTGGCTTCGGGGTCCACGATCACACCGCCTTTGCCGTCAGACTTGAGGCGGTAGTGGGTAACGACCGCGCACTCTTTGGCAAAACCCTCGACGTGAGCGGCTTCGCGGCTGAGGAAACTTTTCGGGATGAACAACGGGAAATAGGCATTGACATGGCCCGTCTCTTTAAAACGGTCGTCGAGGATACGCTGGATCCGTTCCCAGATGCTGTATCCATAGGGTTTGATGACCATGCAACCGCGTACATCGGAGTAGTCGGCCAGGTCGGCGCGCCGCACAATGTCTATATACCACTGTGAATAGTCGTCGGCGCGGGTAGTGATTTTCTCTGCCATAGGTTCGTTGTTCAGAACAGCTGCGAAGTTATATCCGATCAGATTAAGCTGCAAGCCCCTACCCCGGCACGAATTTCAGGCTTTCGTACACGCATGATTATTTTGTGAGACCTTTATACAACTTATGCGTATAATAAGATGAGTTGGCAAATGCAACAGTAGGCTTTTTCAAGTGGCCTTTGTATATTTGTCAATCAGACTGTTACGATCGCGAACCAACATTAAGGCATGAATATGAAATGGATAAACCTTACAGGACTGGCAGCCGGAGCCTTGCTTCTTGCCTCCTGTACCTCTTCACGCTATGCCAGCGTTGCGGAGTATGACGATGTGTATTATAATGCTACCGACCGGCGTGCCGAACGTGAAGCATTGGTAGCTGAAGAAAATGCTGAACCCCAGCCCGAAGCTACCTATGATGACCGGTATTCTACTCCATCGGCCAGCGCGACCCGCGAGCCGGTAGATAACTACCGCGACTACTATTACTCCGACGACGACTTTTCGTTTTCGCGCCGGGTACGCCGTTTTGAGCAATCCAACTACGGCTCATGGCGTTATTATGACCCCTACTTTTCCAATGACCTCTATTATGTGATGGGTACACCTTCCTGGAATACCTGGAACAACAATGGCTGGTACAACTGGAACGCTCCCCGTTTCGGCTCATGGAACAGTTGGAATGACCCCTTCAATCCTTACAACAACTGGAGTACCTGGGGCAATTACTATGGCGGTTCTATCTACGGATATAACCCCTTCGTTTCTGCCTACTATGGCTACACACCCGGCTGGGGCTATGGAAACAACTGGGGCGGATACAACGCCTTCGGATATGGCGGTTTCGGAGGATTCGGCGGCGGCTACTATTGCCCTCCTACCGGATTTGTGCCTTACAACAACTGGAACCGTTACAGCAACCAGACCCAAAACCAGAATCTGGTTACCCGTACCCGTACCTCTACCCAGTCAGGCAGCAGCCAGACCAACTATTCGCCCCGCGAAAATGTGTCTAACGCTGCTACCCCCCGCAACCAGGCTGCGATTCAGAATGAGTACCTGACTCCGCGTGCCCGTGTGCAGGCTGTTACGCCACAGTCCAGCAATGCCCGTGTGAATACACCTTCCTCCGGCAACATCCAGACACCCACTCGTCCGACAGCGACTCGTCCTACCTACGATGCGCCCGGCTCTCCTTCTACCTCCGGTGCCCGGGTAAACACACAAACGCCGCAAAGCCCGCGTGTGAATACGCCAACTACGCCATCTACCAACCGCCCGACATACAGCAGCCCTTCGCGTCCTGCGCCTTCACCTGCCGCTACGCCACGGGTAAACACTCCTTCAGGCAGCCCTTCGCGTCCTGCTTACGAGCCACCTTCACGGCCTTCGTATGATGCGCCTTCACGGCCCTCCTACTCGCCTTCCAGCTCCGGTGGTGGTGGCGGTGGTGGTTCTTCCAGCCCCCGCAGCGGCGGAGGCTCCAGTTCTTCCGGCGGCGGCTCATCCAGCAGCCCCCGCAGACCCTGAGATAATAAAAGATACACGTATATTCATTGGGGCGGGTAAAAACCCGCCCTTTTTTTATCTTTGAACAATCCCTCTTATTCAGAGAACTCTTTCAACAATGATGAAATCCCCGATACTCCTGTTGATCGCATGCATGAGCTTCACTGTGCTCGATGCCCAGAACGAACTCGATGCGCTGCGTCATTCGCAATCCTCGCTTCCGGCGGGCACGGCCCGCTCGATGGGCATGGGCGGCGCATTTTCGGCTGTAGGTGCAGACCTCAGCTCGGCAGCCACTAACCCGGCGGGGCTTGGCCTGTTTCGCCAGTCAGTATTTTCTTTTACCCCTGTCTTCCGCGCGACCCAGACTGCATCCCAGTACCTCGACACCACAGGCAGCGGTGAAACCTCCTACCTGCGTGTACCTTCGATCGGCGTTTCTTTTTACAACCGAACCTATACGGGCTACGGAGCCGAAGACACGGACGTGGAGCCAAAAGGCGTGCTGTCGTACTCGGTAGCATTTGGCATCAACCAGCTCGAAAACTACACCCGTGAAACCAAGATCGAGGACTCCTTTAATCCTTACAGTTCGATTGGCCAATATTTTGCCGACCGCTCGCAAGGGCTTTCGCCTACCAGCCTGGGGGCGGTAGATCAGCTTGCCTTTCAGTTGCTGGTTATTGACACGGTAGTCCTATCGGATGGCCGCACCTATTTCCCGGCTGCCAGCGAAGGGCAGGTAGCGCAAACCGTGCAACGCCAGGAAACAGGCCGCCGCAACGAGTGGTATTTCGGATTTGGGGCCAATTACAGCGATAAAGTCTATTTCGGGGCTTCGCTGGGCTTGCAAACCCTGCGCTACGAGCAGGATTTTACGTTTAACGAGCAGGATATCAACAACCTGTACGAGTTTTATTATCCCTACGACGACAATGTTTTCCCGCTCCAGATCCCGACCAATGAGATCCGTTTTCTGGATAATTTTACGACCCGTGGCACTGGATTAAATGGCAAAGCGGGCATCATTCTGCGGCCTGTGGATGCGCTTCGCATCTCTGTCTCGGGCCAGACACCTACCTTTCTGACCCTGACCGATCAGTTTACCACGACCCTCGTTCACAGCCTGACCCTTTCTCCCACGGGCGGCCCCGAAGAATATACAGCAGAAACCGATCCGGCCAGCTTCGAGTATTCCCTCATGACACCCTGGAAAGCAGGTGCCGGACTGATGTACCAATTAGGTAAAATCGCCATTATCAGTGCCGAAGCCGACTATACCGACTACCGCTCGGCACGGCTCAGGAGCATCGAGCGCAGCATCAGCTCGCCGGGCTACTATGCCTTCCGGGACGAAAATGCGCGGATTCAGGAATATTACAAAGGTACTTTCAACTACCGCGTCGGAGCAGAGGCACGGGTGGACATCTTCCGCCTGCGGGCCGGAGCAGCCTTGTACGGCAGCCCGCTGACCCAGGCCACGAGCGAATATACCGACTTTAACAACCTTCAGAATCTGCTGACAATCAATGCTTCCCGAAAAATATTGACCCTGGGCGCAGGTATCAGGCAACCCTCTGTACATGTGGACGTTGCATATATATACCAATTCCAACAAGACAAGTTCAGTCCATACACCGTCCAGGCTCCTGATTCTTTTCAACCCGTTATCATTAACAAGGTACAGGCCCACACAGTAGCTGCGACGGTTGGATTTAATTTCTAACCTCTCCCCGCATGAAGCACGGATACGCTTGTATGTCAAGCTAATAAGGAGAAGCTATGAGTAATCCCATCCATCAGATTCTTCCGGATGACCTGTATCAGGTGCTCGTCCGGCTGAAACTGCTGAATCAGAAAACGATCCGTGATTTTCAGATCAAGCGGCGCTACCAACAGTTGCGCGACGAAGGAAAGCGCCCCCAGGAGGCGCTGGAAGTGATTCTGGAGGAGTACCCCTACCTCCAGTTCGACACGATCCGTAAAATTGTGTACAGCGTGAAGCTCCCCGAGGAGCTTAGGATGATTGTGGCGTGAGCCGGAGAGGGAATAGGGTTAGTCAGGGCCGCAATGCGGCAAAATACATCCCTATTCCCTTATACCTCTATACCCTTATACCCTTCCCTCCCTACTCCAGCGG
>RDXT01000061.1 GCA_004292985.1 Bacteroidota bacterium | reverse complement strand
TGCACCGCTGCTTCGAAAAACACGCAGAGGCGCTTTCCTATCCGCAAATCCTGCCCTACACCGACCGGATGGACTATCTGGCCTCGATGAACAATAACCACGCCTTCGTGATGGGCGCGGAGCGGATGCTGGGCATCGAAGGGCAAATTCCCAAACGCATCGAATACATCCGCGTTCTGGTCTGCGAACTCAACCGCATCGCCTCGCACATGATCGCCCTGGGCACCTACGGGCTGGATGTGGGGGCATTTACCCCCTTCCTCTGGACTTTCAGAGACCGGGAGCATATCATGAACCTGCTCGAATGGGCCTCCGGTTCGCGCATGCTCTACAATTATATCTGGATCGGGGGCCTGTTTTATGACCTTCCGCCAGGCTTTGAGGAGCGCTGCGCCGAGTTTGTGCAGTATTTCCGCCCCAAAATGGGAGAATTGAACCAACTGATCACCGACAATGCCATTTTTGTGCAGCGTACTGCCGGTATTGGTGTGCTGCCGCTGTCTGTGGCGGTCAATTATGGCTGCTCCGGGCCTATGTTGCGGGCTTCGGGCCTGCGATGGGACCTGCGGCGGGTAGATGGCTACTCCGTTTATCCGGAGCTGGAGTTTGATATTCCCATTGGCAAAGGTGAAATGGGCAAAACCGGAGATTGCTGGGACCGCTTTAAGGTGCGGATAGACGAAGTCGAAGAGTCGCTGAAGATCATTTCACAATGCATCGAAGCGCTTCAGAAAAAATACCCGCGCAGCGCCGACTTTGATCCCCGCGCCCTTTGCCCGCCCAAAGTACGTCCCAAAGCCCAGGAGTTTTACATCCGCGCCGAAAATCCCCGTGGTGAGCTGGGTTTTTATTTTATTGCTGACGGCAAAAGTGATATGCCCTTCCGCTGCAAAGCCCGCACCCCCAGCTTCTGCAACCTCAGTGTCTTGTCCGAGATCAGCCGGGGCGTACTCATCGCCGACCTTATGGCCATTGTGGGGAGCATAGATATTGTGCTGGGAGAGGTGGACCGGTAGGCTATGCCTCTATGACCTCTTTTGCGGGTAAATGCCTGAACTGCGGTTCTTTTTCGACCAGCGCAGCGTACATCCGCTCGCGGGCCAGCGCCATCAGGACAGGAACATCCTCTTGCGTAAGTCCCTCTGTAGGAATGGGTTCCAGAAAATGCAGGTGGCCTGTACCGGGATAAAAGTTGAGCGTTTCGACAGGTTGCAGGGGGCGGATACCCGTCATGACCATCGGCAGGACCGGCTTCTGGGCTTCGATCGCCACATGAAAGGCACCTGTATGAAACTCCTTCAGCGGGCGCGGGGTCCGGTTGCGCGTACCCTCCGGAAACACCAGAATCGAAATCCCCCGCTGCATTTGCGCCGACATACTGGCCAGGCTGCGTTTGCGGCTTTCGGGGCTGGAGCGGTCCACGACCACGGCCGCCGTAGCGATCATCCAGCCGAGGACCGGCACGCGCAGGATCTCCTTTTTGGCCAGGGCCTTCCAGGGGTGCTGCACACAGGAGCCGATCAGCAGCACATCGAGCAGGTTGCAGTGGTTGGAAACCAGCACATAGGGCTGCCGGGGATTCAGGTTTTCTTTGCCGTGTATCTGAAAATGAATCCCGGAGAACATCTCCCAGAAAGCGACCCACCAGCGGTTGATCCGAAAGATACTGCGCAGGCGCTGCACCGTTGGCAGAAAAGCCGTAAGCGCATAGCCCACCAAAACCAGGGGCAGCGGCAGAAGAAACAAGATCAGGACATAGGCGAAATAGAGTCTTTGTCCCAGGCGAGTGTCTAAGATACGCATATCAATCAGCGGGCAGAGGTTGCAGATAGATGGCGAAAAGAGCGGTCATTTTCCACAATAAAACGATACATAATTTCCCGCACCTTTTCTTTCAGGGCATCTGTGTCGGATTCGGTCAGTCCTGCTGTGGGCACCGGATCGAGGTAATTGAGAGAGACCACACCGGGCGAAAAGAGCAGCGAACCCACCGGCTGGCGCTCGCGCAGATCGAGCAGCACGATCGGTAAGATCGGCGTCTGGGCGGCAATGGCGAGGCGAAAACCGCCGTCGTAAAAGTCCTTGAGCGGCTGGTCTGTGCGGTTGCGGGTGCCTTCGGGAAAAATCAGGATGGACATTCCGCGCTGCATTTTGGCCGTCATCACTTTCAGGCTTTCCTTGCGGCTTTCGGCGCTGGAGCGGTCCACGGGGATCGAAGTCAGCAGCAGCAACTGGCCCAGCAGCGGCACGCGCAGCAGTTCTTTTTTGATCAGCGGCTGAAAAGGATGCTGGATGCAGGAGCCGCACAGGATGATGTCGAGAATGTTGCAGTGGTTGGACAAAAACACGTAGTTCTCCTTCGGGTTGCGCTTTTCATTGTTGCGCACCAGGATCGGAATTCCGCAACAAATCCCCCAAGTGAATAGCCAGATCCTGTTATATACGTAAATAATGCGCATACGAACCGTGCCCGGCAGCGGGGCCAGCAGCAGGTAAAACGTCAGGGCGGGGATCATGGTCACAAAAAACAGGCCCAGTGCATACGCGCTATAAACAGGTTGAACAATTCGCCAGAGGAGTCGCAGGATCATAAAACATCTATTGAAAAGGCAAGTTAGCAAAAAATACATGGGCGGCGGGAGAAATGCACAAGCGAAAAAATACGTGTATTAGCACCGGACTGACATAGCGCATCCGTGTAGGGTATCCCGGAAAGCTGGCGCTGAAAACATTATTTCACTCAGAAAATATGCCTTGTGGAACTGTTTTTGCCTGAGAAGCAAATAAGCCCTTCATGTAAGCCTCTCCGCATTAAGGATTGTGCTTACTGAAGGGATTGCGATACTTTTGTTACAGCCAGTCGAGCTAAAAACCGTATGCACCAGACCTCATTATCAACCGCTCCCAACAAGCTCCCCCGCCGCTCCCGCCGCGATTCCGAACCGCATGTAGAGTACTTCGATATCCACAAAGAAAGTAAAATCCGTTTTTTGCTGGTCTATCAGATTCTGATGGGAATGATGGGCCTGCTGCTGGTGCTGGGCTATCTCACGCTGTTTGTGCTGCATGATATGAAGGTGGTCGGCGCCATCCTGATTGCGGAGTTTTGTATGCTACCCCTGATGGCCGTGGGCCTGTATCTGTATCAGCGTTATGTGGACCATGAAAGCGTAACCCAGCTCGAAGTGGACAGCAAGTACGATCTGGTCAAATACAGCAATGCGCGTCTTGCCCAGAACCTGCTTTTCCATTCGAGCCAGGTGGAAGATTGCACCATTTTCAGTAGCCTGGTGGTGCCTTTTCAGCTTGATTATCTGCGGATTCGCCTGAAAAACGGTCCTGTGATCCATATTTCGGGTCTGGTGGCAGATCCCAGAGAACTGGCGCGGCGCTTATCTCTGCGTTGCCGCGTGATCTACAAGTGGGTCAATCCTTTGCCGGATCTATCAGCAGCGGCGCCTGTCCGTCTGTGATGATCAGTTTGGCATTGGGGGAGGTAGCGAGCATGCGGAAGGTCTCCAGGCTCTGCCACTCGATGATGCGGGCAGAAAGTCCCGATTCGATGATCTTCTGGGCGTCGCGGATACCTTCAGCCTCGATGCGCTTGCGCTGGGCCTCCAGTTGCTCCCGCTGAAGCTCAAACTCCATCCGCTGGGCCACCTGCTCGGCCTGGAGCTTCTCCTCGATAGACCTGGAAAGACCCTGCGGCAGCACAATGCTCTTGAGCAGCACGGACTCTATCTCAAATCCCCTCGGACCCAGAATCGCCACCATGTGATCGCGCACTTCCTTTTCGATCTGGGAGCGGCCATCGGTGTACATATCTTTGGCATAAAAGCGTGAACACACGTCGGCAGCGGCGGAGCGGAACACACTCAGGATCACCACATCCTCATAGTCCACCCCAATGTTTTCGATCACCTTAGGCGCATAGTCAGACTTGATGCGGTAGAGAATGGAGATTTCCGAACCGATGTTCAAGCCCTCTTTGGAAGGCAGATTGAGCTTTACCTCCAGATTAACGGTCTGCGTGGGCACCCGGATGATCTTGGTAAAGAAAATGTTGTAGGCCGCTATACCCGGCTCAATAACCCCCGGATTCAGTCGTCCGAGGCGCTGCCGGAGGCCTACCTCACCCGGACGGATCACGACACAACTTGTCAGCGTCAGTGCTGCCAGCACTGGCAATACCATAAAAAACACTCGTTTCATAGGGCAAGAGAATTAA
>RDXT01000060.1 GCA_004292985.1 Bacteroidota bacterium | reverse complement strand
AACACCTTTGCCTCTCCCTATCTGCAGACACCGCTGGAGCTGGGGGCAGACATTGTGCTGCATTCGATGACCAAATACATCAACGGCCACTCCGATGTAGTGATGGGCTGCCTGGTGATGAATGATGCGGAGCTGGAAGCCCGCCTGCGCTTTTTGCAGAACGCCTGCGGGGCCGTTCCCGGACCGATGGATTGTTTCCTGGCGCTGCGCGGCCTCAAGACCCTGCACCTGCGCATGGAGCAGCACTGCAAAAACGGCAGAGCCGTCGCCGAATACCTCTCACAGCATCCCAAAGTAGCGCGCGTCTATTGGCCGGGCCTTCCCTCCCACCCCAACCACGATGTCGCCGCCCGGCAGATGCGTGATTTTGGCGGTATGATTTCCTTTACGCTAAAAGACGACCGCATGGAAAATGCCCTGCGGGTACTCAGTGGCACACACCTCTTCGCCCTGGCCGAAAGCCTCGGCGGCGTAGAGTCCCTGATCGGTCACCCTGCAACCATGACCCATGCCTCCATCCCACGCGAAGAGCGCCTCAAAGCAGGCCTCAGCGACACCCTGATCCGCCTCTCCGTCGGCATCGAAGATGCAGATGACCTGATCGCAGATCTGGAACAAGCGATCAGTTAACAGGGGACAAGGAACAGGGAACAGTATTTTACAAAACCCCGTAGTGTTTTCCGAACCTGCGGGTGTTTTGCGAACAGTTTACAGGGAACCGTTGGCAGAGCCTCAAAGCCCTGACGGGGCGCAATACAACAGAGGGGTGCAGCCCCTTGTCCAGAGTACAGGGAACAGTTTTCAAGGTACAAAAACCGCTCCGCCGGACTTCTGCTCCCGTTGGGATGCACATAGTCCGGCGGAAAAAAAATCAATAACGGCGACTAAAGTGGCCGTTACGCCACAAACCGCTCCCGCACAATCTTCCCATCCTGCCAATCCTGAATCGCCACCTGTGTCACCTTCACCGGACCATTGTCTGCATGGTCAAAATCGAGCGACCACATCAAAAAACTGCGGTCGCCCTTGATGACATAACCCAGCGCCGTAAAATCCCGGATATTCGACACCTTCGAAAGCAGTTCCAGACCTATCTGGTAATTTACCGCCTTGCCTTTATGCGGAATCCCATCGAGATCGGTTTTCTCCAGGTCATCATGGTAAAAGGCCTCGAAAGTTTCCATCGGCTTGCCTTCTGCCACCAAGGCAATAAGGGCTTTCAGTGAATCGGAAATCTGTTGCTCGTTCATATTGAAGTAAAATGAATGTGGCACAAATTTCTGCCCTTACCGTATAAATGGAAAGTACGTACCCAATTGTAAGGTAAGCAAGCCCCTGCGACGATGGCAACACCCCGCAAAATAAGTTCGAGCTATACCGCTAATGAGCAGGCAGTTATGGCCCACTGCCCGGTATTAAGCAGCCTTCACTTCATCGGTGGCAGATGGAAAATCAACCTGCTATGGAATATCAACCAGGGCATTAACCGCTTTGGAACTCTACGAATGGGGGACCTCGCACCAGATGCCTGAGAAATATGCTGAAAAGCGCAAACGGTAATACCCTTCTTTTTTGTACCTTTGCACCGGATTTCAGCTTATTATCTGCTTTCATGCTCACCCTTGAAAATATCGGGATCGAATTTGGCGGGCGCTGGCTCCTGCGCGACGCCAGCTATCAGTTTTTGCCTGGCGAGCGGATTGGCCTCATCGGCCGCAACGGTGCCGGGAAATCCACACTCCTGCGGGTCATCACGGGCGATATCCGCCAGACAGAGGGCCAGGTACACCGCGCCGGAAACCTCAAAATCGGGTATTTTCACCAGGACCTGCTCTCGTACGAAACAGAACGCAGCATCTTCGACGTAGCCAGCGATGCCTTTGCTTCCCTGCTGGCGGTCAAAAAGGAACTCGACGACCTGCTCGACCGCATGGAGCGCGGCGAAAGCCAGGAAGAAGACTGGGACCGCCTCGTGACCCTTCAGGAAGACTGGGACACCCACGGCGGACCGACCATGGATGCCGAAATACACAGCGTGCTCTCCGGCCTCGGATTTCCAGCCGCGCGCCACGACGAGCCGTACCACACCTTCTCCGGAGGCTGGCGCATGCGGGTGCTGCTGGCCAAAATGCTGCTCACCCAGCCCGATATTCTCCTGCTCGACGAACCAACCAACCACCTGGACCTTCCTTCGATCCAGTGGCTCGAAAACTACCTCAAAACCTTCCGGGGATCCTGCGTGATCGTGTCGCACGACCGCTATTTCCTCGATCGGATGGCAGATAAAATCCTGGAAATCAGCCTGAAAGAGCTGTTTGTCTATCCGGGAAACTACAGCTTTTACGTGCAGGAAAAGGCCATGCGGATGGAGCTGCACACACGCGCCTACGAAAACCAGCAGAAATTTATCGAGGACCAGGAGAAATTTATCAACCGCTTCAAAGCCAAAGCCAGTAAGGCGAAGCAGGCACAGTCCCGCATCAAGCAACTGGACCGGATCGAGCGCATCGAAGCGCCGGAAGAGGAGTCCTTCGACCTGAGCTTCCGCTTCAAAACCCGGGTAACTTCCGGGCGGGAAGTACTGTCGCTCAGCCATATAGAAAAAGCCTATGGCGAGAAAGTGATTCTCCGGGGCGGGGAAGCAATCATTATGCGGGGCGAAAAAGTGGGCCTGATCGGGGCAAACGGTCTGGGCAAATCTACCCTCCTGCGGATCGTGGCCGACTCCGAGCCTTTTAAAGGAGAGCGCAAAGTGGGCCACAATGTCGAAACGGCCTTTTATGCGCAGCACCAGTTAGAAGCCCTCAACTTAAAAAACAATATCCTCGATGAGGTCAGCACAGCCTCCCGTGAAAAGACCGAAGCCGAACTCCGCACCATTCTGGGGTGCTTTATGTACTCCGGCGACGATATTTTCAAGAAAATCCAGGTGCTTTCGGGAGGTGAAAAATCGCGCGTAGCCCTCGCCAAAACGCTATTGACCGAAGCGAATTTCCTCCTGCTCGACGAGCCTACCAACCACCTCGACATCCAGAGCATCCAGATCCTGGTTGAGGCCATCAACGCCTACGAAGGTGCCTGCGTGATCGTCTCTCACGACCGCTTTTTCCTTCAGCAGGTCACCAATAAAATCTGGTACATCGAAGACCAGATGCTGAAAGAGTATCCCGGCTCCTACGACGAATATGTGGACTGGAAAAACCGCCAGGAGCTGGCCGCCAAAGCCGCTGCCGAGCCACCCGTCCGCAAAGAGGTCGTTGTGAATACGCCGAAGCCCGCAGAAGCGCCTCCTGTCAACTACCAGCAGCAAAAGCAGTCCAAAAACAAACTCCGCAAGCTGGAAAAAGAGCAGGAGGAAATCGAAAAGCGCATTTCGGACCTCGAAATCCAGCGGCAGCAACTCGAACAGAAGCTCGCCGACCCCGCCATTGCTGCTGACTTCCGCAAATTTTCACAGGCCCAAACCGAATTCGACCGCCTCACCCGCGACATAGACAGCGCCACCCTCCGCTGGGATGAGGTAGTGAGTGAGCTGGAGGTTGTGAAAAAGGAGGGGTGATAAGGGCAGAGCCCCGCTACAGCTACAGACGTCTCCGCCGCTATGCGGCTCCAAAGACCTTTGTAATCCCCTGTTCACAAAACGCCCGCAGGTTCGGAAAACACTGCGGGGTTTTGGAAATGCTACTCCCTGTTCCCTGTAAACTGTTCCCTGTTCCCTGTACCCTGTCACCGCAGCCGCTTCGTCTTCAGCCTCAGCGAATTACCTACCACCACGACATCTGAAAGCGCCATCGTCAGTGTGCCAAGTATGGGTCGTAGAAAGCCCACAGCTGCCAGCGGAATCGAAATGACATTGTAGAAAAAGGCCCAGAACAGGTTCTGACGGATGGTGAGCACCGTATGGCGGCTGATCTGGTACAGCTCCGGCAGCAGGCCCAGGCGGCCCTGGGTAAGAATGATCTGCGCAGACTGCCGCGCCGCATCGGTCGCCTGGCCCAGCGACACACCCACACTCGCGCGGGCCAGCGCAGGAGCGTCATTTACGCCGTCACCCACCATCGCAGTGGGCATTTCGGCGGCAAACTGCTCGATCAGGCGCAGTTTTTCCTGCGGCAACTGCTCCGCATATATCTCTGTAATGCCCAGTTCCTGAGCGACTTTCTCACAGATGGCCCGTTTGTCGCCGCTCAGCATTACCACACTGATATTTTTTTCCTTTAAAAAGGCAACGGCCTC
>RDXT01000059.1 GCA_004292985.1 Bacteroidota bacterium | reverse complement strand
CATCAATGTGTCCGTAACCCCGCGTACAGGCGCGCTGCTCGATTTTGAAAAGCGCGGACTGCCCGAAATGATCCGCTCCTCGGTGCATTACCTGACCTCCGATGAGGAGATCACCCGGCTCTGCGATGCCCTGCAAAGGCTGTAACAGAAACTTTAACGCAAATTTTTAGTTTAATTCATCTGTACGTTACGACAATGACGTATAATTCACTAATTTTGCCACTCGTTCAAGGTTTTCATGCAGAACGTGATCCAACTTCTCCCCGAAGCAATTGCCAACCAAATCGCCGCCGGCGAAGTGGTGCAGAGACCCGCTTCGGTTGTAAAGGAGCTGATGGAGAATAGTGTAGATGCCGGTGCACAACGGGTGGACGTACTCGTGAAGCAGGCAGGCAAAGCCCTGATCCAGGTAACAGACAATGGCGGCGGCATGACAGCCCAGGATGCCCGCATGGCTTTCGAGCGCCACGCCACCTCCAAAATCCGCAGCGCAGACGACCTTTTTAAGCTCCATACCTTCGGTTTCCGGGGCGAGGCCCTCGCTTCTATCGCCGCTGTGGCCCAGGTGAGGCTCCGCACGCGCCTGCACAGCGAAGAGCTCGGCACGGAGATCGAGATCGAAGGCAGCGAAGTCAAAAAACAAGGCCCCGCCGCACTGCCGCCAGGCACGACCTTTCAGGTGCGCAACCTCTTCTTTAATGTACCCGCCCGGCGCAAATTCCTCAAGTCAGACCCCTCCGAAACGCGGCATATCCTCACCGAATTTATCCGCGTAGCTCTCTCGCACCCCAATATTCATTTTACCCTCTTCAACGACGAAAACCAGGTACACGACCTGAGGCCCGGCACCCTCAAGGACCGGATCATTGCCCTCTTTGGCCGCGAAATGGAAAGTTCACTGACCGAAATCGAAGAGTCAACGGGCTATGTCAGAATATCCGGGCTGATCGGAGCGCCCAACATTTACCGCAAACAGCGCGGAGAGCAGTTTTTCTTTATCAATGACCGCTATATCAAAAGCAATATCCTGGGCCACGCCATCGCAACGGTCTATCAGGAGTATATTCCCAAAGAAAGTTTCCCGTTTTACTGCATTTTTCTCGATATAGACCCTGAGCGGGTAGATGTGAACATTCACCCGACCAAAACCGAGGTAAAATTCGACGATGAGCAGACCCTCTATGTGCTGCTTCAGGGGGCGGTAAAACAAGCCCTGGGCGATATGCACCACGCGCCCGACACAAACATAGAAAGCGACCTTTACAAGTCCATCTATTCCTCGGAGCCGGAGCCGCGCCGGGAAGATGAGGAAACCGTGGGAAGTTTCCGGCAGGCGCCCAGAGAAGAGCGCGCTTCGTTTCAGGACTGGAACACCCTCTATTCCGGCAGCGGCGGATCGGGACTGAATGCCCCTCCGCGCAGGGACCGCGACCCGGTTTCGAAGGACCTCTTTGGCCAGTCTCCGCTCAGCCGCAAAACCATGATCGGAGCCGATGCCTTTCTGATCCAGTTTCAGGAGAGCTATATCCTGACCCAGAAAGACGATTATATCCTGATCATAGACCAGAACCTGGCCCACCAGCGCATTTTGTACGAAAAATTTCTCAACACCCGGCGAGGTAGCCCCTGGTCTGCCCAGCAACTGCTCTTTCCGCAAACCCTCGAATTCAGCGCCGCAGACTACACCGCCATCCGGGAGGTAGAGGAGATGCTGGGACAAATGGGCTTTGAAGTGAAGGAATTTGGCAAAAACACCCTCATTGTCTATGGTACACCTTCGGGAATCGCTACCGCCAAGATCCGGGATATTTTTGATCAGATCCTGGCCGATGTAAAACTGACCGGCGTAGTGGGCGTGCGCAACCGGATGTTCGAAAATATCGCCCGCTCAGTCGCCATGCGCAGCGCTGTGCAGCCCAGGCAGAAACTAAGTGTAGCCGAAATGCGTAGCATGGCAGAGGAACTCTTTCGTTGCGAGGTTCCCGGCTTTTCGCCTTCCGGAAGGCCCACCTATAAAGAACTTTCACCCCTTGAACTGGAAGAATACTTCCGCTGAGCACAACACTATATGTTTGACCGCCTGACCCCTATCGTCAAGCACCTGCTGCTGGCCAATGTCGTGATTTATGTCGCGCTGCTTGTATTGCCCAAAAATATCTATCAGGACTTCTTCCTGCTGCATAAATCCAACCTGCTGGGCTTCCGGAGCGAGGTGAACTTAGATGGACAAAGTTACTTTTTGCCCCGCTCCATCCCGCTGAACCGGGGCGGAGAGGCGTTTGAAATGACGCCCGACAATGCCGAAGCGGTGATCGAAGAGTCGCCCCAACTGGCAGAGGAACTGGCCCGTTACCTTCCCGAAGCCGACCGTTTCAGTCCCCTTCAGATCGTTACCTCTTTTTTTGCCCACGATCTCAATGGCTTTACGCACATCCTGTTTAACATGCTCATGCTTGCGGGCCTGGGTCCTATTCTGGAGATGGTGCTGGGGCCGAAGCGTTTCCTTCGGTTTTATCTCTTCTGCGGGGTGTTTGCAGGCATACTGCTGGCCTTTGTGGACCCCAGTCCGGTGCCGGTCGTAGGCGCTTCGACAGCTCTTTCGGGGGTACTGGTCGCATTTGCCTTCTTTTTCCCCAAAGAAAAGCTCTCCTTTATGTTTATCCCCGTAGGCATCGAAGCGCGCTGGTTTGTGCTGGGTTTTGCGTCTATATCGGCCATACTGATCCTGCTCGACCTGGCCGGAAGTCATATCGGCGGCTCAGTTTCGCACTTCGGGCACCTTGCAGGCATGATCAGCGCAGCTTTGTATTATTCTTTTGAGAAATATCTTCCTTTCAAGTAAATTACCCGCAGCCTTTCCCCAACGTTATCAGCAGGCATGGACCTTCGTCAAAGCATACGGCTATTCACCGCTCAATATAAGACTACCGGGTGGCTTTTGCTGCTCATGGGCAGCGGCTTGCTGCTGCAGGGCATCCTGTGGGTAGCATTTACCCTCGCCGGCAAGCAGGGCATGTTTATGACCCTGATGCAGTGGCTTACCCTTCCGCCCCGCATCCAGGACCTGATTTTCCGCCCCTGGGTTTTGGTTACCTATCCGTTTTTTCCGAACACCTCCAACGTGATCGGCCTGCTGATGGATGCGCTGATCCTCTGGAGTTTTGGCCGGATTCACCAGCAGTTGCTGGGCGACCAGCGTTCGTGGCGGCTTTCGCTGCTGTCTGTCCCCCTGGTGGGCCTGCTCACCGTACTCATTGCTACGCCGATGGGCTTTCCCGACACCTGGCCTGCCTACACATCGGGGATGTCGGCCCTGATCATCACCCTGGTGATTTCTTCCGTTACGCTTGTGCCCGACTATCCGGTTCAGTTGCTTTTGCTGGGACAGGTCCGGATCATCTGGATCGGTCTTGTGCTGCTGCTGCTCGAACTTCTCAACTATGGATTTACGCCGATGGGCATCTCCGTTTCGCTGGGGGCGCTTGTGGGCTTTTTACATATCTATCTGCTGAAGAGCGGCACAGATATTACAGAACTGATCTGGGCCTGGATCGAGCGGGATGAAAAAGAGGAGCGCCAGCCCCGGATGAAGGTAAAGCGCGGCGAGGCAGGCAGCCCGTCTGCCACGCGCGCACCCCGGCAGGGAAGCGGTGAACGGCCTTCCGTTACCCAGGACATCGTAGATACGATTCTCGATAAAATCAGCGCCAAAGGCTACGAAAGCCTGAGCCGCGAGGAAAAAGAAATTTTGTACAAAGCATCGAAGCAAAAGGAGGATGAAAAACCGGATTAAGCGCCTGCTGTACCTCGCGCTCCTCCTGGGCTTTCTTTCGTTTTGCCTGACAGGAACCGGGGGGCTTTTTGCTCCGCTGCTACCTGTGGGTGTATTACCTGAAATTCAGTTTGTACCGCTGCTCTTTCCGGCTTTTGCTGTCTGCTTTCTGGGCTTTGCCTTTGTATTTCTGCTGATCCGGCGCTTCCGGCTGATGGCCCTCTCCCTGCTCATGCTTCTGATGTGTTCGGGCGTTATGATGCGCGATATACGGCTGTTTGGCAAAAATGAAAGCCCCACAGAGAAAGATATAAAGGTAATTTCCTACAATGTGGCCGCTTTTTCTTTTAACCCGCTGAGGGTGGAGCATGTGGCCAATCTGCTGGCACAGGAAAAACCGGATGTGGTCTGCCTTCAGGAATTCCGCAACGTGCAGATGGAGGACCGCTCATTTGCCCTGGAATA
>RDXT01001044.1 GCA_004292985.1 Bacteroidota bacterium | reverse complement strand
GTCAGCGGCTTGCGTGCGGCCTGGCTGCGGAGAAACAGGGCGCTTTGCTTGCGCAGGGTCGCAGCCTTGGCAATGATGGTTTCCTTTTCTTCCAGCGCCGTTTCAGAGAAAATGAGTTCATCCAGAATCTGGAGGCCTTCCGGTTCGAGGACATTTACCCGGCTGGGAACATTGCGCTCGATTTTGGGAAGGGGAGGACCATTGAAGTAATCTTTCACGAACTCGCCGCTGAGGTGCGAGGCCAGGGCTTCGGTTTTTTTGAATTGCAAGCGCGTCGCAATCAATTGACTGCGAAGGACTTCGAGGCTCTGCCGCTTGTCGAGAAGCTGTGCAGCAGAAAGGAGTTTTTCCGTTTCCTGATCCAGCTGGGCGAGCGCTGCTTTAAAACGCTCATCTATCTGGCGGGCGGGCGACTCTGCGGAGTGCTGCGGGCGGAAACTCAGCCAGGCAGATACGCAGACAATCAGGAACAGGGGTAGTATATATCTGAGTGACATGATCTGAAAGACTTTTCAATTCTTTTGCAAAAGTAAGGTGGTTGGAGATCAAAAGAAATGCGAAAAGTCATATATGAACTAACCGAAAAAGCCCGCCCTTGTTCAGGACGGGCCTTGGATAAATCATTTCAGCGCTGAGGCTTACTCGATGATCAGTTTGCGAACCTGACCAGCGTCATTTTTGATGAAATATACACCGGCAGCGAGGTGCTGGATGTCGAGCATTTTGGTGTTGCGCTCTACCAGTACACGCTTGCCATTGGCATCATAGAGGGCCACGTCCATCGCTTTTTCGAAGTTCAGGAAGCGGGAAACAGGATTTGGGAATACTTTGAAGTCGTCCTGATCCTGTCCGAGTGCGTCGTCGATCGAAGTCTGGAACTGATCCCAGCCGGTGAGGGCGAAGGTCAGAGAGTTGTTGAAGGGAGCGGGGTTGGTTGTAGCAGGGTGCTGGCTATTGATCAGCAGGGTCTTGCCGTCAGGGGTAGCGATAGCGCCGGTTACTTCAGCGCCGTTTGG
>RDXT01000058.1 GCA_004292985.1 Bacteroidota bacterium | reverse complement strand
TCCGCATCGGGCAGGCCCAGCACCGGAGTCGGATCAGCCATTAACTCATTGATAATGACATCGCCGGGCTGCGGCACATCCGGGGTAAAAAAGCTCAGAGAGGCTGTTTGTGGTGTAGTGATCGGGTTACCTGCAAGGTCCGAAAGACCATTTACCGAAACAATATAGGTGATGTTATTCTGAAGGGCAGAGGTCAGCGTGAGTTTTGCTTTCTTGGGATCGGCGGGGTCTCTTTGCACGGAAAGGGGTTGTCCGATTCCGTTGTTGAGGTTGTAGTTTGAGGCCAAAGCAGCGCTGCTTTCACTGATCGCCTCGTCAAACAAGAGTTCGACCTGGGTAGCGGAGAGTGCCGTAGCGCCCAGCAACTGCGGAGGCTGGTTGTCCACTACCGGAGGGCCTGCATATACATTGTCAAAAAAGAAAGCGGTGTTGCGGGTAGAACTGTGTTTCAGCCAGACCCCCAGATGGGCGCTGCTGGTATAGGTGGCGTCTGTGGCAGTTCCTTCGGCAACAAATGCGCCGCTGCCCGTGTCGGTGAACAATTGCCAGTTGCCTGCTCCGTCGCGCAGCACCTTGATCGTCGCCGTGATCGCATTGGCGGCGCGACCATCCAGACCGTCAATGAGCAGGGTGTGGGTGCTGCCATCCTGGCGGTAGAGGTCGTAGCTGTCGAGGCTGCCCGTTTCGCCTGACTGAACATAGTAGCCATTTAACGGACCGGAAAGATCGGCTGTATTGGACATCAGATAATAGCGGATCAGGTTGGAGGTACTCGGCGCGAATGCATAGCGGACATCTATCCGCCACTCTGCTCCTGCGACACTTGTGCTGGGTGTACTCAGATAAAGAGTGTCGGTAGCGGCGAGGCCATTGGATTGCAGTTCGAAGGCGGCGTTTACCTGAAATCGGGCCACATCGCCCGCCCAAGCTGGATTGGCACTCAGGTCGCCATCGGAAAAATTGTCCTGGACCTGGGCAGGCAGCACAAAATAGCCGGTGCAGGTCAGCATCAGTAAACGGAGGAATGTTCTCATTAGAAGCTCAGGATTGACAGGGGAAAGTTACAGAAAGATTTGAGATCAGAAAGTGCCGACGTCAAATCCAGGCACATGGAAAGTTGGCTTCAAAAAAGAATATTGACAAACAGCCCGCCCCTTACTACTTTTGCTCTATTATGGGAAGCAAAATCGAAGCCTTTACGGTTCAGATGGAACTCCTCGATGCTGCTTCAGACGGTCGCGCTGTAGGACGGCACGAGGGATGGGCTGTATTCGTAGAAGGCGGGGTACCAGGAGACATAGCCGAAGTTCAGATTTACCGCAAAGAGTCGAAGGCCCTCGTGGGTCGCCTTGCGCGCTTAGTCACCCCTTCGCCCCACCGGATTACACCTGCCTGCGGGCACTTTGGCGACTGCGGCGGCTGCAAATGGCAGCACATGAGCTATGAGGCCCAGATCAAATACAAAGAGGCTCAGGTGGTCAACATCCTGCGCCGGATCGGAAAGATCGAAATCGGAGAGGCGCTGCCCATCCTCGGTGTAGAGCACCCCTATTACTACCGCAACAAGCTGGAGTTTACCTTCGGCGTAAAACCCTGGGTTACCAAACGCGACAAAGAAGCAGGCATCGCCTATACCTCCGACATTCGGGTGCTGGGCTATAATGCGCCTAAATTTTTCGATAAAGTCCTCAACATTGATGAGTGCCTGCTCCAGACGCCACTGGTCAATGAAATCCGCAACGAACTGCTGCGCTTCTGCCGCCAGGAAGAGATTACCTTCTACAACCTGCGCGAGCATGCGGGCCTGATGCGCAATGTGGTTTTCCGCACCTCGGCATCTACGGGCGAAGTGATGATCATATTGATTGTCAATGAGATGAATGAGGAACTGATTGACAAAATTTTCGGAAATCTGGAGAGCAAATTCCCGCAGATCACGCAGTTTATCTGGATCCACAACCACAAGTACAACAGCGTATATAGCGACCTGCCCTACCGCGTGTGGAAAGGCACACCTTATTATACAGAATACTTAGACCAGTATCAGTTCCGCATACGACCCACTTCTTTTTTCCAGACCAATCCCCGGCAGGCGCGGGTGCTCTATGATGTGGTCCGCAATTTCCTCCGGGAGTCTCTCCCCGAAGGCCGCGACCGCTTCGGCACCGTCTATGACCTGTACGCAGGCACGGGCAGCATCGGCATGTACGTATCTGAATTAACGGAAAAAATCGTAGGGGTGGAATACGTGGCCTCGGCGGTTAAGGATGCATGGGAAAACGTGCGCCTGAACGAACTCGAAGAATCGCGCTTCAGTTTTTACGCCGGAGACATGAAGGACATCCTCACCTCCGAACTCGTTAATAAAGAAGGCCACCCGGAGGTTATCATTACTGACCCGCCCCGCCAGGGCATGGACCCCCGCGTCGTGATGAAAATCCTCGATCTGAAACCCGATTATGTCATTTATGTAAGCTGCAAACCTGCCACCCAGGCCCGCGATATTTATATGATGGGTGTGTGGTATGAGGTGCTGAAAATTCAGCCGGTGGATATGTTCCCCCACACTGCCCACGTAGAAAATGTAGCCCTTCTCAAACGTCGCCCTGCCGCCAAAGAGCAGGTCGAGGTGGACATCAAAGACTGGAACCACATCGGAGAAACGCCGGAGATTACCGAAGAGGAAGGAATGGCATAAACAGGGTTCAGGGAGTAGAGTTACCGGTGGGTGCCTGTCCCGCTTGCGGGGAGTATAGCCGAACCCCGGCAATCTCTAATGGCTAAACAGCCCTCCCAACTCCCCCTTCACCCGGTTGATAATCACACCAAGATGCTCGGGGTCATCGCGGAAGTTAAGGTCGGCGACATTAATTTCCATCTTTTTGCCGTAGTTGTACGCCTCGTACCAGGCTTCGTAGCGCTCATTCAGGCGTTTGAGGTAGTCGAGGCGGATGGAGTCCTCGTAGTTGCGGCCCCGGTTCTGGATCTGCTCGACGAGGGTGGGCAGACTGGCGCGGAGGTAAATCAGCAGATCGGGCGGCTGCACCAGATCGGCAAAGGTGTTAAACAGCTGGGTGTAGGTTTCAAAATCGCGGGAATCCATCAGGCCCATCGAATGAAGGTTCGGGGCAAATATCTGGGCATCCTCGTAGATGGTACGGTCCTGAATCACACTGCGCTGCTCGCGGCGGATTTCGATCAGTTTGCGGAGGCGGGACTGGAGGAAGGAGATTTGCAGGTGAAAGGAGTAGCGCTGCATATCGGCGTAGAAATCCATCAGATAGGGATTCTGCTCGTTGTCTTCGAACATGGCCTCAACCCCGAAGTAGCGCGAAAGCAACACCGTGAGGGTGGTTTTGCCTGCACCAATATTTCCTGCTACTGAAAGATGCATAGCTTCGCTTTGTTGCGGCTAAATTAGATTTTTTTTGCTGTTTTGTACAAGTTAGATAAAAGGATTTACCGGACTCTCATATTTACCGCAATGATCGCTCGTTTCAGCCTCTCCCTCTTGCTGCTGCTCTCCGGAGCCGCACTGGCCCAGTCGCCTGCTCCGCTTCGTCCGCTTACGGAATCGGGCGAGTACCTCAACACCGTGCAGGAACATACCTTCCGATACTTCTGGGACTTTGCGCATCCGGTTTCGGGTCTTACACCCGAGCGCACAGCCACACCCAACATTGTGACCAGCGGCGGCACAGGCTTTGGCGTAATGGCCATCGTTACGGGAGTGCACCGGGGCTGGATCAGCCGGAAGGAGGCCCTCGTGCGCCTGCACAAGATGACGGACTTCCTTGAAAAAGCGGAGCGTTTTCATGGTGCATGGTCGCACTGGCTCGATGGCCGCACTGGAAAAGTGGTTCCCTTCGGTCAGTTCGACAATGGCGGTGATCTCGTCGAAACCGCTTACCTGATCAATGGCCTGCTGGTGGCCCGCGCCTATTTTGATGGAAAAAGCAAAGAGGAAACCGCGCTGCGCCAGAAAATCACCCGCCTCTGGGAGTCTGTCGAATGGGATTGGTATGTGCACGAAGGGCTGCTCCTCTGGCACTGGTCCCCCAATTACGAATGGAAAATGAACCATGCCATCGGCGGCTACAACGAATGCCTCATCACCTATGTGCTGGCATTAGGCTCTCCCACCCACCCCATCACACCGGAGGTGTACGAAAAAACCTGGAAGCAAAAAGAAGCCTGGCACTATGTAAATGGCAAAACCTATCTGGGCTACCAGCTGCCCATCGGATTT
>RDXT01000057.1 GCA_004292985.1 Bacteroidota bacterium | reverse complement strand
GGAAATCTATTTGAAGCTGCCGAGTCGTATTGCCCGTGCTTTCACAAACGTTTAACCTTTTTCAAAATGAAACGCACAGGTATCGCTCTCGCCCTCTTCCTCTCGCTGCTGATGGTACACGCTCAGGCGCAGTGCCAGAATTCCCATCACAGCAACGCTTCCTCTTCCGCACAAAAAAGCAGCGGAAAAACGATCATTGACCTCGCCCTTGGCAGTCAGAACCTCTCGACGCTTGTCGCCGCTGTCAAAGCCGCCGGACTTGTCGAAACCCTCAGTGGCAAAGGCCCTTTCACGGTATTCGCTCCCACCAACACGGCCTTTTCTGCCCTGCCCGCCGGAACCGTGGAGCACCTGCTCCGCCCAGAAAACAAAGCCCAGCTGGTGCAGATCCTGACCTACCACGTGATTCCGGGCCGCGTAGAGGCCAGTGACCTCAGCGACGGTAAAGTGACTTCGGTTGAAGGCAGCAAAATCCAGATTTCGCTCAACGGCAGTGTGGTTAAGATCAATGATGCCCTCGTCACCAGCGCAGACAACCGCGCCAGCAACGGAGTAGTCCATGTGATTGACCGCGTGATTCTGCCTCCACAGAACTGATTTTCAAGTACATAACACACATTTCGCTGCGGCGTCCGGGAGAATCAGAAGCTCCGGGGCGCCGCAGCACTTTTTCCGTATTTTATTTCATGAAAAAGCTTCCGTAATTCGGCAGTGCGGAGCACGTATCTGTGTACCGCCCTTAACGCTCGCAAGATTGGGTCGCCCCCTCGTTGAATATTATTACCCCAACCAGCTTTCCGCTGCCCGGATGGACGAATATCTGGCCAGAGGATGGTTCCGTACGGGCCAGGGTATGTTTCGCTTCCGGACCATGTACCTCGAAGGCAGCCTGTATCCGGTTGTGAATATCCGCCTGCGGCTCTACGGACACCAGCCCGGAAAAAGCATCCGGCGGCTCCTGCGCAAAAACCGCAGCCTCTTTCGCACCGAGACAGGCCCCGTTTGCCTTACGCCCGAAAAAGAGGCCCTTTTCCAGCTTCAGAAAAGCCGGTTTAAGGGATTTCTCCCGCCTTCGCTTGGCGACTTTTTCAGCGACACGCCCAAATAAGCAAACCTCTTTTCTACCCAGGAACTACGTGTATATCTGGCAGATACACTCGTGGCGGTGAGCTATTTTGATACAGGAAAAGACTCCCTGGCCAGCCTGCTGGCGATCTACGATCCGGCATTTGCGCGATTTAGTCCGGGACTATATACCCTGGCCGAAGAAGTGGAACTGGCCCGCGAACTGGGGAAAAAGTTTTTTTATCCGGGGTATATTCTGCCGGGTTTCAGTCAGTTTGACTATAAAATGCGCATTGGTCAGGTGCAGTACCTCCCTGCCGCAGGTCGCTGGAAACCCATGCCCCCACCCGGGGAACTTCCTTTGCAGATCACGGATGAACTGGCGGCCAAAACGGCGGAGCTTGAAGCCGTGCTTCAGCAGTGGAACATCCCTTCGCGGCGAAAGGTGTATCCTTTTTTCTCGCTGGGCTATCTGCTGTATCCCGATGACTATATGTGCGCACCCCTTTTGCTCGAAATCCGTAAACCCGTGCGCAAGGGGCTGATAATGATTGCTTTATATGACCCGGATGAGCAGATATTTGAACTGTGTCTTTGCAGGCATGATCCGGAATCGCTCGACATGCTGGGGTATCAGGAGTGGGAGTACTCGCCGGGATTTTTTGAAAAAGGCAAACTGATGCTGCTGCAAAAAGAAAAAACCCTGCTGGTGAGCAGCAGTCCGGAAGAGATTGCGGTAGCGATCGGCGATTCGATGAAACATTAAGCGGGAACATATGCCGGGACTCGAACATTTTCTGAAAACGTATCTCGAACTGACGCCTCCGGAGCTGGAAGTGATCGCGAAGCGATTCAGGCATATTGCCCTGGAGAAAGGCGCTTTTTTCCTGCAAACGGGCGCTTTTTCGGACCGGCTGGGGATCGTGGAGCAGGGACTGGTGCGGATATTTCTGCAAACCGAAGACAAAGAGGTTACCCAGTGGATTTCGACCGCGGGCGGACTGCTGACCGACCTCACGGGCTTCGTATTTGGGTCGCCTGCCCGCTGGAATATGCAGGCGCTGAGCGATTGCAGCCTCTGGGTGATCGAAAAAGAGGCCTATTATTCGCTGGAGTCTGAGGTGCCCCGTTTTCACCACATAGACCGGAGATTTGTGGCCCGCTGCTTCTCCACCCTCGAAGACCGGATTTTCAGCCACCTCCACATGAGCGCCGAGGAGCGCTATCAATACATGTTTGAGCGGCAGCCCCAGTTGTTTAACCAGGTGCCTCTTCAATACCTCGCCTCGATGCTGGGCATGACTCCCGAAACCCTGAGCCGCCTGCGAAAAAAAATCATCTGAGATGTATTCTTGATATTTGTCAAGTGGATAGGCTCGGCAATCCCTGAGATTTGCTGCTGTACTCTTAACAAAAATAAGATGAACACGCTGTTAAAACTCGAAGAAGCCGCCATGACCCTCGCTTCCATCGCGCTGATGTATCTGCTTGGAGTACCGCTCAGCGGCTGGGTGTATTTCCTGCTTTTTTTCAGCCCCGACCTGGGCATGCTGGGCTATCTCATCAACACAAGGGTCGGCGCACTGGGCTACAACCTCTTTCACCACAAAGGCATTGCGGTGCTGGTCGCGATGGCAGGTTATTTTCTCGCAATGGATTACCTTACCCTTGCGGGTCTGCTCCTGTTCGGCCACTCCTCCTTCGACCGGATCTGGGGCTACGGGCTGAAATTTCCCGACAGCTTCAAAAACACCCATCTGGGGATGCTTAAATAAATAAAGGTGCTATGTCCGCTCTGTTTGAAAATATCTCCTACCTCAAAAGCGGAAACCCGCGTCAGCAGGCTGCATTCCGGGTGCTAAGTGATTTTCGGATCATGGAGGCCCTTGCGGGGTACCAGCCTTTACTGGCGGGGACGATCCCCATCGGGATAGACATCGAAAGCAGCGACCTCGATATCCTCTGTACCTGGGCCGATCCGGACGAATTTATCCATCACGTGCAGCAGCATTTCGGCCATTTTGAGCAATTTCAATGCAGCCAGATGCAGGTAAAGGGCTGGGAAACCGTTTTGGCCTCTTTCCGTGCAGGAGAAATGGAGATCGAAATATTCGGACAACAGCGCCCCTCACACGAACAGCCCGGCTGGCGGCACATGATTGTCGAGCAGCGCCTGCTCATGCAGCACGGAGAAGATTTCAGACAACAAATCATCGCCTTAAAACGCCGGGGCATCAAAACCGAACCTGCCTTCGCACAGGTGCTGGGGCTGGAGGGCGATCCGTATGAGGCTTTGCTGGAGATGGAGATTTATCCTTAAGGCACCACCACCTCAAACGACAACACATCCACTTTATCCCTGTAAATCACCTGAAAACGCAGGGTCCAGGTGCCGGGAACCGAAAAAAGCACATCGTCCACGAAGTAATGACCATTGCCAATGAACCGCGATATGGCTGGCGGCGTGGAAAAGCCGCGTCCCGCAGGGTAATTGATCCCATCTGCCTCAATACGGGCTTCTGACATCATGGGGAAACCCTGCTCATTTTCGAGGTACAAAATCCAGTTGTGCTTTTCACCTACGGGAATCGCATCGAGGCTGCAAAAGAGCTTTCCTTTAAAAATCCGCTGCTGATAAACGCCCGCCACATGCTTTTCTGCACCGGGACCCAGGCCACAAAGCGGGATATTCTGGGGAGACTGCGCCAGCAGCATTGCGGAGGAACAAAGACTCCAGAGCAGGAAAAATAGCTTTTTCATAAGGGGAAAGTAGGAAAAAACATCAGGAGAGAAGCCTTTGACATGCTCCCCTCCTGACGCCTTTGTCATTATTCGACCACAATTCTTTGGGTTTCCTGCCAGTTTTTGCCGCTGACTTTGAGGAGATAAACACCCGCAGCCAGACGGTTGGCATCTATCTGGGCCATGTCATGGGCAAAATGGCCACCAAAAAACACCTCTGCATGCACTTTGCCCTGCAAGTCTGTCAGCGCAGCTGAGGCAGGCGCCGGAGCAGACTGGCGCAATTCGATGAGCATGGAGCGATTTTTGGGCAGGGGGTTGGGATACACTTTCACTTCGTGCACTTCCCCTTCAAATGTCAGCTCCCGGGTTTCGGAATGAAAGCTGCTGCCATCGCTGCCCAGCGCTATCACGCGGTAAAAATTGCGGCCTGTGAGCGGGATC
>RDXT01001043.1 GCA_004292985.1 Bacteroidota bacterium | reverse complement strand
TTATCATTTCAGGAACTGCCTACTGCCCACTGTTGACTGCTTACTACCAGAAGCTCTTCCAGTTTTGCTTCAATCTCCGGGCTTGAATGATACAATTGCTCGTAAGAGTCGATCACAAAGTAGCGTTCCTGGAAGCGGTCGATCACGTAGGGGGTTTGCAGCAGCGTGGCCACGTCGTAGGGTTCGCGCTTCGGGATGGGACTTTCAAGGGCATAGACCGTCTCGCCCGGCGACGATAAAATGCCCCCACCGTAGATCCGAAGCCCTTCCGACTCTTGTATCAACCCAAACTCGACCGTGTACCAGTACAACCTGGCGATCATCTCGATAGCCTCTTCATTCTCCACATGGCTTAAGGCAATGCGAGCCAAATCCTGCAAAAAATTACAGAAATGTTGGTTTGTCAGCACCGGCACATGCCCGAAGGTGTCGTGGAACATGTCGGGTTCCTGAATATAATCGAGTTGATCCCGCGAACGGAGCCAAGTGGTGGCCGGGAATTGCCGGTCAGCCATCAGCTCGAAAAATTCGCGGTTCCCAATCAGACCGGGCACCGCCACCACCCGCCAACCCGTAATGGGTTCGAGACGGAGATTAAGCATCCGGTCAAAGTCAGGAATCCGCACGTCCGGGAATCCCGACGCCAAAATGCCGTCCATATACGCCTGACTCGCCCGCCCCGGCAGCAACTCCATTTGCCGCTCGTATAACGTCCGCCAAACCGCCTGATCGTCGGGGGAATAGTTGGAATAATCCTGATTCATTTTTGTGTAGAGACACAAAATTTTGCGTCTCATTAGCGTCAGCAAAAACCATCCGGTCAGGAGACGCAAAATTTTGCGTCTCTACACATCAATTACAACGTTCCCCGTAATTCCTGTTCGCGCTCGATGGCCTCGAAAAGGGCCTTGAAATTGCCTTTCCCGAACGATTTGGCCCCTTTCCGCTGGATAATCTCGAAGAACAACGTTGGGCGGGGCGTTATGGGCTTCGTGAAAATCTGAAGCAGATACCCCTCCTC
>RDXT01001042.1 GCA_004292985.1 Bacteroidota bacterium | reverse complement strand
GACGCCAGATGAAAGACAACAATCAAGAGTCTTTCGTCTGGCGTCTTTTCTCTTGCATCCAAAGACTACTTCTTCACCGCGCTCAACGTCTCGCCCCGCTCCAGTTTCTGCGCCCGGTCGAACAGGGTCAGGCTTTTGCGGAAGGTCTCGTCGTTGTCGCTCATGACCTTGAAAAACTCGTTGTTCTGACCACTACGATTGTTTTTCTGATAGATGTACCGCGCCACGTAGGCCTTCAACTGCGTTTGAATGTACTTCTTCGAGCGAGCCAGTTCGCCTGCGTTCGGCTTGATACCCTCGGCAGTAGCGTCTTTCACCAGCTTTGCCATGTCATTGTCGTCGAAGTTGACCGTGCGGTTGAACTGGGCGAACGGTATTTTCTCCAGTGATTTCCGATTAGCGTTGGCGTATTCCAGTGCGTATTCGCGAACAATGTTTTTGCCAAATAATTGCGCCAAATAACTTGTTTGCCAAGTTGTATCGCGCGGAATGAAATAGTCGGGCGTGATGCCCCCGCCCCCGTAGACCACCCGACCGTGGTCCGTTTTGAACTTCAGCTTGGGGTCGTTTTTGATCGAGTCGGCAATGAAATACTCCCCTCGTTTTGAGCGGGCTTCCAATTCATGCTCATAGTCACCCTCGCGACCGGGTACATAGGCCTTCTGAATACTCCGGCCGCTCGGCGTATAATAGCGCGAAATGGTCAGACGTAACTCCGAACCGTCGGACAATTGCACGGGCATCTGAACCAGCCCTTTGCCAAACGACCGCCTACCTACAATCAACGCCCGGTCGTGATCTTGTAACGCCCCGGCCACAATCTCCGACGCTGACGCACTACCTTCGTCAATCAGCACCACTACCGGCCCCTCCTCAAACTGTCCCGGAATTTTGGCAAATGTTTGGCGGTCATAGCGGGTATCTTTGCCGTTGGTGTACACGAGCATTTTGTTGCCCGAAATCAGCTCGTCGGCGAGGCTCGTGGCCCGGTCCATATAGCCACCGGGGTTGTTGCGCAGGTCGA
>RDXT01000056.1 GCA_004292985.1 Bacteroidota bacterium | reverse complement strand
GGAGCAAAACCTTCAGCGAAGTGGCTGCGGCTGCCCTCGAAGTGCGGGGCGGCAGCAACCAGATGGATGATTACAAAAGTGAGTCGGTAGAGCAGATCAAATCCGACACGGCCTCGGTGCGCCTCAGCCTGAGCTACCGCCTGAAAAAACGCTTTTACTGGGAGTCAGACAACCAGGGGAGTTTTACCCGCCGCCGCTTTGACTATGCGCTCGTTTCGGGTAGCCAGGCAGAGTTTAACAACCTTAGATTCCTTCAGACACAGCTCATTACGCGGCAAAAGCTCTCTTACAGCGGGCGCAAACTCAGTGGCTTTTTTACCTATGAATACCAGTATCTGGGCCGGGGCTACGAACTGGAAAACTCAACAGAACTGCCGGAGCGGGAGTATGACCGTCTTTTGGGCCGCGAAAAGCAAAAAGACTACTACCGCCGCCAGGTGACGATGGACCTGAACCTGAGTTACCGCCCGGATCGGCGACATATACTGATCCTGAGCGGCAACAACCGCTACCTGCAATATGACACGCCTGCGGAAGACAATTTCGACGACCACGACGAACTCAACTATGCCCTGAATGCCGAATGGCGGACGGCCTGGAGCCAGCGATTCAGCACCCGCTACAGGATCATCGGCGGTGTGCGGCGCTACGCGTTTTTGTTTGGCGAGCGCAGCCAGGACAACTATACCCAGCGAAACCTCCGCCTGGAGTTCGACTACCGCTGGGCTTTGCTGCCCAACCTGAGCCTGCGGGGCGAGCAGTGGATTTATGTTGTATATAATGTGAAAGATTTCACCGACCGCAACCTCACCGACCGCTCCAATCGCGCCATCGAGTCGCGTCTGGTAGCCGACTGGCGCATCGGGCCGCGCTGGGACAGTGACTGGTCGGTCTATCGCAAGGTAATGCAGCTTTCCTACCTCAACTGGCAGGCATTTTCAGAGACGAGTCTCGACACAGCTACCACCTGGATCGCCGAGCAGACAAACCATCTGGACCTTTTACCCAAGTCCCGAAAAAACCATCTGGTATTAGACATCGGCTACAAGCACCTGAGCCAGTTGCGCTACCTCAACACCTCCATGATCAGCCTGCAATTTATCCTCACGCCCATCAACCTGCACATCCGCACGCACCAGAGCGGTCCGGTAACGGGTATCCAGATGCGGATCGGCAAAAACAGTTCCCTCAATGCCTCTGTCTGGTGGCAATTGCAATACACCGACTACCGCTACCGGCAGGTGGAAAGCTTTACTTCATTATCCGCCTCTTATAAAGAGGAGTTGTTGCAGCAGAAGGAGGTATTTTTCCGGCCTTTTGTGAAGTTGGAGGCGCGGGTTGCGTTGTGAGCGGGATTTCATATCTTGTCCTCCCATATGAAACGGACTACTCTCCCCCTCTTTTTCGCCCTCCTGCTGGCGCTGGTCTCCTGCAAGACCGAAAAAGCGGACCCCAACGCCGCGAGCCTGTCCCCCCGCGAGGAGCACCGCCCGGCCTATCACTTCACGCCTGACTCCATGTGGATGAATGATCCGAATGGAATGGTGTTTTATGAGGGCGAATATCACCTGTTTTATCAATATTACCCCGACAGCACCGTGTGGGGACCGATGCACTGGGGCCATGCCGTGAGCAAGGACCTTGTGAGCTGGGAGCACCTGCCGATCGCGATTTACCCTGACAGCCTGGGGCTGATTTTTTCGGGCAGCGCCGTGGTGGACTGGAACAACAGCAGCGGTTTCGGGCAGAATGGAAAGCCGCCGCTCATAGCCATTTTTACCCAGCACGATATGGCGGGAGAAAGAGCGCAAACGCTTGATTTTCAGGTGCAAAGCATGGCCTATAGCCTCGACAAAGGCCGTACCTGGACGATGTACGAAGGCAATCCGATTGTTCCCAATCCGGGTATCCGCGACTTTCGCGACCCTAAAGTCTCCTGGCATGAGGCTACTAAGCAGTGGGTGATGATTTTTGCTGCCAAAGACCGTGTGCGGTTTTATACCTCACCCGACCTCAAAGCCTGGACCTTTGCGAGTGAGTTTGGCGAAAAGCTGGGCGCGCACGGCGGCGTATGGGAGTGTCCGGATATGTTTCCCTTGTCAGTCGAAGGAACGAATCTCTCTAAATGGGTGATTCTCAGCAGCATAAACCCCGGTGCGCCCAATGTGGGTTCGGGTACGCAGTATTTTGTGGGTGAATTTGACGGCAAAACCTTCACACCCGACAATGCATTTGCAGGCGAAACAGCCCACTGGCTCGACTATGGCCGCGACAACTATGCAGGCGTTACCTGGTCCGATATACCCGCCAGCGATGGCCGCCGCCTCTTTATCGGCTGGATGAGCAACTGGTCTTATGCGACAGTGGTGCCTACAGAGCGCTGGCGCAGTGCCACGACCCTGCCCCGTACCCTGAGCCTTCGCCAGACCGAAGGAGGCCTCCGCCTGTCGTCTATGCCCGTGCGCGAGCTGGAAAAACTCCGCAGCGAAGCCCATCCGCTTGCTGCGATGACCCTCAGCGGCGAAAAAACGCTTCCGGTGTCAGGCCCCCTGCTCGAACTCGACCTCGAATGGGAAACAGGCGATACGCCTCCGGTCACCTTCGGCCTGAAGCTATTTAACAGCCTGGGCGAAGAAGTACGCATTGGGTACAGGACCATTGATAATCAATACTTTATAGATCGAAGCAAGGCAGGTAAATCTGCTTTTTCCGACAATTTTGCAGGTCTCCACATCGCCCCCCGCCAGGTATCCGGCAATCGCTACACGATGCGCATCTGGCTCGATGTCGCTTCTGCGGAGCTTTTCGCCGACGGCGGCCTGACGACCATGACCGATATCTTTTTCCCGAATGAAGATTTTGGGCAGGTGGCTGTTTTTAGCGAGGGCGGCGAAGTGAAGGTGAGGGGGATGGTGTGGGGAGTGAGGGGGTTTTGAACGTCCTTGCTGCTGGTTGAGGAAGGTTTCACAAAGATAGCGCTCCGCTGGAGCGCTGGCTATATGCGGTATATGTGTTTCTACAAAGATGGCGCTCCGCTGGAGCGCGCTTCGCCAATGTCGTAGGAAACATCTTCGCTCAGGGGCCCCGGTCGCTGCGGCCCGTAGGGTCGCTATCTTTGTAGCACGAATTGCCCCGGTGAGTTATGCCCGGTCCGGAGGACCGGTATCTTAGAGTGGTTGTATGGCATCTGTGTTCCGATCAAAACATTCTGCCTATGGCATGCTCTGCGCAGCGGCTAAAGCCGCCGTTACAGGAGCCCTTAATTCTCCTCATCTTCAAAATACGCGCGCATCGGCTCAAAATAATTATCTATCCAGCCCTGCTTATAGTCGGGCTGGCCCTCCGGGATGCCGCTGTGGATCAGCTCCAGTTCGCAGCCGCCGGGGATGTCGCTCAGGCGAAGCTCCAGGCGGGAGTCTTCGTCTTCTTCGGTGAACTCTGCCGTGCGCCAGCTTTGCACAATGCTCGAAAACAGAACCAGGCGCACGTTTTTACCCGAAATATAATCATCCTAGGCGGTAAAGGTATCCTTCACTACATTGCTGCAACTGGCCGCGCCGCCCGTCATAGCGCTGTGTGTTTCGCTATCCAGCCAAGCCTCATAGACGATCTGAGCAGAAACAGGAAAGGTCGTTTTGAGACGGAAATGGACGTTCATTGAAGAAGGATTAGTATCTGCAATCTGTAATTTAACACAGACATTACCAAAAGCCATTTGCGGGCCCTATCTTTGGCTAAACGGACTCCTGCTATGCCTCGTTACGCCTGTATATCAACGCTTTGCGTGCTGCTGCTCTTCTGGACTGCCGCCTGCGCCCCCAAGCCTCCGGCGAAGCCCGCCTCTCCCGCCTACCGCGCCCAACTCTTGGATTCGCTTTTCCAGTCAGCGGTAAAACAACAGGAAATCCCAGGGGCGGTGGTCTATATCTCGCGTGGGGGGAAAGAAGTATTTCACAAGGCATATGGCTACCGGAACATCGAAAACAAGGTGCCCATGCAGGCAAACGACATTTTTCGGATAGCCTCCATGACCAAGGGCCTCACTGCCGTGGCGGTGCTGCAACTCTGTGAGCGGGGACTATTATTTCTGGACGATCCCCTGAGCAAATACATCCCGGAGTTTGCGCAGCCGCAGGTACTTCTCTCCGTTTTGCCCGACTCTGGTTTCACGGCAAGGCCCGCCACAAGCGAAATTACAATCCGGCACTTGCTCACCCATACGTCCGGAATCGGATACGGGTTTCAGGACGAGCGATATAATACCCTGATTATC
>RDXT01000055.1 GCA_004292985.1 Bacteroidota bacterium | reverse complement strand
TGCGGAACTCCACAACAAACTGGCGGCCACCGTCAAAGTCCACACCGGTTTTGAAACCAAACACGGCGAAGGAAATGAAAGACAGCACGGTCAGGGTACCGGAGAAGATATAGAAGGCACGCTTGCGTGAAGCCATCTTTACCTTGATGTTGTCGAACAGGGTGGTGCTCCAGTTGAATCCGAAGGTCAGGGAGTTATTACCGCGGTTAGCATAATAATCCAGGATCAGACGGGTAATTACCAGCGCTGCAATCAGGGAGGTAATGATACCGATCATCAGAGACACGGCAAAACCCCGGATCGGGCCTACACCAAAGATATAGAGCACCAGCGCCGTAAGGAAGGTCGTTACGTTGGAGTCAATGATCGAGGAAAGGGCGTGCTGGAAACCGCTCTTGATGCTGGCCTTCAGGGTCTTGCCCTCTTTCAGTTCTTCCCGGATACGTTCGAAAATCAGTACGTTGGCATCTACGGCCATACCGATCGTAAGTACCACCGCAGCGATACCGGAGAGGGTCAGTACGATGTTAAATGCTGCCGAGCAACCCAGCAGGAAGATCAGGTTCAGGATCAGCGCCACATTGGCTACCAGGCCGCCTTTGGCATAATAAAGACCGACCAGAATCAGGGTCAGAATGAGGGACACCACAAAAGAGAAGATACCGCTCGTAATGTTTTCTTCGCCTAAAGATGGGCCTACCGTTTCCTCACCTGCGATGCGGGCAGGCACTGGCAGCTGACCAGCTTTCAGGATGTTGGCAAGGTCCTTGGATTCGTCGAGGGTAAAGTCGCCCGAAATCTGGGAGGAACCTCCGCGGATGGCTTCGTTTACCACCGGATAAGAGTACACCAGGTTATCCAGCAGAATCGCTACGTGTTTGTTTACGTTTTGCTCCGTGATACGTGCCCATTCGCGGGAACCTTCAGGGGTCATACGCATGCTCACCACAGGCTTACCATTGCTCGGATCGAAGTCCTGGCGGGCAATGCTCACCTGCTCACCGCCCATAGCGGGGCTACCGTCGTCAAACAGGGCGATCAGACCAATGGCTTCAGAGCCTTCGGTGCTGGGTTTAAACTCCCATGCAAAACGCAGTTTCTGAGGGATCAGCGCACGAACATCTTCTCTGGCAAAAATCTTATTGATTTCGGCGGTATCCTTGGGCAGGGCAGCGCCTACCAGCGGTGTGTTGGAGCGGGCCTGGTTAAAGGCATCGTAGTTCGCAGGTTGCAGCAGGGCAAACAGCGGGTTTTCGCGGCGGAATTTCACGCGCTCTTTTTCCTGCTCCTCAGGTGAAAGCTGGTCGAAAGGGGTCTGGTTGGTGTCGCTCGTAGCGATGTCGGTCGCAGATGCAGTAGTGTCATCAGCAGCATTGGCGCTGGAGTCAGGAGGCGTAACTGCAGCTACAGCTGTGCTGTCATCCCCGGTGCTGTCATCAACCGCTACAACAGGTGCTCCGCTGAGGTCATTCAGATTTTTGAGTTTCTTGTTGATCTCCAGCAGTACCGGATACCCTTCGCGCCAGGTCTGGCAGGTATAAAACTCCAGGCGGGCAGTCGAGCGGAGCAGTTTGCGCACACGCTCAGGGTCTTTTACGCCCGGAAGTTCCAGCAAAATACGGCCTGTGCTCTGCTGCTTCTGGAGGTTGGGAGACACCACACCAAACTGGTCAATCCGGGTACGGATGATGTTAAAGGTACGGTCCACAGCAGACTCCGCTTCGCTGGCCAGGATACGCTCTACTTCGGCATCGGGTGTACCTGCGCTGATGTTGCGCTCTTCACTCGAAAACAGTACACCGAGAGAAGCATTAGGATACAGCTCCTTGTAGCACTGGGTAAATAAAGGTACAAAAGAGGCGGACTGCTGCTTCTGCTTTTCCAGTGCGCAGGAGATCGCTCTGTTCAGCGAAGTATCGCTGGGGCTGGAAGCCATCTGCTTGATGATCTCGTCGATGCCCACTTCGAGGGTTACGAACATACCCCCCTGAAGGTCGAGGCCCAGGGTAAAGCTGCGCTCGGTGGACTTTTTGTAGCGCTCGCTGAACTCAGCGTCGCCCAAAAGGGAATTGTAGTCATTCTGAATGGCAGAGTCGGCAGCTGCCCAGTCTTTGGGATTGGGCTTTTGTGCCTGAAGGTTGCTGTAGGCATCAGTTACTTTGTCCAGTTGCCTGTCCATGTTAAACTGTACCACAGTCCAGTAAAGGTTATATCCGCAGATCAGCACAAAAACGATCAGCAGAAATATAACGGTATTTCTATTACGCATGAGAAAAGTATGGGAATGAAAATAGGAAAATAAAAAGAAGGTCGGGCCACATAAAGCGGTCTGGCTCATGTGTATGTGCCCGGAAAAGAAAAAACAGAGAGGGAAACAGGTCCCTAAGGGGCCCGGAGCGGGGCCAGGACACCGAAGACAGACAACACGGACAGGAGCGGAGCTTCGCTTGCAGCTATCCTGATCTGCGATATGCGCACGAACAGAATAAACAACACAAACAGCGCCGGTACCAGTTGTGAAAACAGGCTCCGGGGGATCGCTTCAAACCATGTCCAGGGAGATACTTCGGTGAGTTCCTGCGAGTTACGCTCTTCTACTTCCTCGATTACGCGGAAATAGTGCAGGTAAAAGTTGCGTTTATTGATGCGGAAAAACACAAACATCCCTGTGGCAAGCACAATCGCCGCCAGCAGAAAACGGGTATGTAGAGAGTACCGCATAAAAACCGAGTGCAAATATAGACATTTTCAGATGGAGCGCAAGATGTCAGGCTTCTATTTATATAAACACTGTTAGATTTTCTTTTGGATATAAAAAATATATCTCCTACATTTATCACAACGTTAGAAAATATGGCAAAGAAAGAAATCGCTCCAAACCTCCAGCACAAAGAGCGCCGCAAGCGCGATGTCGAGTCGCTCAAGGCCCGTATCCTTCGTGCGGCCCGCGACCTGGCGATCCGCGACGGCTGGACAGAGGTTTCGATCCGCAAAATCGCCAGCATCATCGAATACACGCCTCCGGTCATTTATGAGCATTTCGAAAACAAAGAAGCCATCCTGATCGAGCTGGAAACCATCGGTTTTGGCGAACTGAAGCAGGCCCTGCTGGCCGCCCGCGCCGCAGAGCCGGATGCCAGTCACCAGTTAGGCTCGATCACCCGTGCCTACTGGCGCTGGGCCTTCGACCAGAGAGACCTCTACCAGGTGATGTTTAACCTCGACGGCATTAAATCCACGCCCCGCAGCACCGCCAGCCTCCGCGATGCCGGAACGGCTGTTTCCGAGACCCTGCGCCAGATCAGCCTCTTTGCCGGAGATATTGACGAGCTTTTTTTCACCTGGTGGAGTATGTGCCACGGCTTCGTATCGCTGGTGATGTCGGGCCAGATTCAGGGCATGGACAGCCGCATGGAGCGAAACCTGCTTTCCGCGGTGGACCGTTTTGCGAAGTCGCTGGTATGAGATCGGCATAAATTCGCTTAATTCGCAGCATAATTTTACAGACCATGTCCGTTACGGTTCGTTTTGCGCCCAGCCCCACCGGCCCCCTGCACATTGGCGGGGTGCGCACCGCTTTATACAACTACCTTTTTGCCCGCAAACACGGGGGCAGGTTCATTCTCCGCATCGAAGACACCGACCAGGGACGCTTTGTGCCCGGCGCGGAGGAGTATATCATGGATTCGCTGGCCTGGCTGGGCATCCACCCTGACGAAGGGGTGCGCGAAGGGGGCGCTTATGGCCCTTACCGCCAGAGCGACCGCAACAAGGCCGGGCTCTACCGCCAGTATGCCGAGCAACTGCTCGCTTCGGGCGATGCCTATTATGCCTTCGATACGCCCGAAGAACTCGAAAAACACCGCGAATCGCTGCAAGGCTCTGACATTCAGGCCTATAACTACCTCACCCGCCGTGAGATGAAAAACAGCCTCACGCTTCCTGCCGAAGAAGTGCAGCAGCGCCTGGCCTCAGGTGAGCCTTATGTAGTGCGCATGCGAATGCCTGAAGATCAGGACATTAGCTTCTTTGACGTAATCCGCCAGGAGGTGAGTTTTCACAGCTCGCAGCTCGACGATAAAGTATTACTCAAAAGCGACGGCATGCCCACCTACCACCTCGCCAATGTGGTGGACGATCACCTGATGGAAGTAACACATGTGATCCGGGGCGAAGAATGGCTCTCCTCCACCCCTCTTCACGTGGCGCTGTACCGCGCCCTGGGCTGGGAGGCCACCCGTCCGCAGTTTGTGCATTTGCCCCTGATCCTCAAC
>RDXT01001041.1 GCA_004292985.1 Bacteroidota bacterium | reverse complement strand
GCCACGCTACAGCGGGCGATTTCACTTGCTGTTGTCCGTTACCGTCCAGCCTAATATCCAGATGATTACCAATAGGAAACCCCGTGTCGGTTGTCTCAACGTAATGCCAGGCATGCCGGTTATTCACGAACCGGTAGTTCGGACCGGCATCGGGGCGGGGTTGGGCATACACATACGAGCGAATGTCGTTGATGTGTCCTAACACCATTTCGTAGTCAAAGTCGGTTACGGAGTTATGGTCGAGCACCAAAAGCGGCACTCCCGCTATGTACGATGTGCTACCGTTAAACTCGCTGTCCGAGAACTCATCGCCAAAGAATGCCTCCTTAAAAAAATGGTTCTTGGGCGTATAAAGTCCTACGCCCACATCGTCGTCGCGGGTGAGGGCAATCCAGGGTTCGGAACCCCGGACGTTGATCATCTCGAACGGCCCGACTTTCAGTTGTTTGTCAGCGTTTGTGAACGGAGCCGAACCCGTGTATTTCCACGACCGCTTATAGATACTGTTAAGGTATAAACACGGGAATTCCTGCTCACGGGCGGCATACTGCGTTTTGTCGGCCCGGTTCATTGTGAGCCGGACATGTACTTTCACCACATTGCCCGACAGTCGAATCCAGTGTTCAAACGTACATTCGCCATCGAAATTACGCAGGGGCCAATGCTTCGGGACAGACTTGACGTACAGCAGGTTATCACGTTTTTCAAAAGTCAGAATTCGACTTGGATTATTGTAGTAATCGCCCGCCTGAATGGGGTTCCAGCCGATACTCGACCAAACAGGTTGAATATCCACCCCCGGCGGTTTAAACGGCACTGGCCCACTATAGGCGGCATTTTGAATCTGACGGCCTAAGTCATAGTTGTTAACCATGTTCAGGCCATTTTTTGTCGACAGGTAGGTAATTGCCCCCCCATATCGGCTATCAACACCGACTTTGATTTGGCCGTTGTCGAGAAGCTCTAACCCATTAATGCTATTGCTTCGCAAGGATCCGTCTTGCGGAACTACCTGCGACATGTTC
>RDXT01001040.1 GCA_004292985.1 Bacteroidota bacterium | reverse complement strand
GTGGTCTGGCGCGATGTGGCGCTGAAAGAAATCCGTATCTTTGACCGCTGGGGCCGCGTGTGGCATACCGGATCGGGCGACTGGAATAATATGTGGAATGGCCAGACAGACAATGGCAAAGCCGCTCCTGAGGGTGTGTACTACTATTATCTCAGCTACGACGAACTGGGGATCACCGGCAACACCCCCCGCGAGCTGAAGGGCTGGATTACTTTATTGAGATAAGCATGTTCACAGGTATTATCGAGTTACTGGGGGAAATCAAAACCCTGAAAGACGAAGGCAGCAACCGCACCTTTGAAATAGAGGCTGAATTTGACGAGGCGATCCGGGTGGATCAGAGCATTTCGCACGATGGCGTGTGCCTGACCGTGACGGCGATCCAGACCCTTGAGGGCGGGAAAGTCCGCTATTCGGTGACAGCCATCGAGGAGACTCTGCAAAAAACCCGCCTTGGAGAATGGAAAGCTGGCGACAAGGTGAATATAGAGCGCAGCCTGAAAGTGGGCGCGCGGCTCGACGGGCACTTTGTGCAGGGGCATGTGGACGCTACGGGCCAGGTGGAGGACATCTCCGACCGCGACGGATCCTGGGTCATCCGCTTTCAATCGGGCGAAGCCTTCGCGCATCTGCTCGTGGACAAAGGCTCCATCTGCGTCAACGGCGTGAGCCTCACCGTAGTACATGCCTGGGAATCAGGCTTTTCCGTAGCGATCATTCCTTTTACCTGGACCCATACCAATTTCCACGCCCTGAAGGCAGGCGACCGCGTGAACCTGGAGTTTGATATACTGGGGAAATATATAAGTAAATTGATGGGGAACAGGTGACAGTTTTCAGTTTACAGGGAACAGGGAGCAGGGAACAGAATTGCGGTTCCCGCCTATCAACCCGTAGCGGCTTATCACATAAGCCACACATGAACCCCATTCCTACTCTAATTTCTGTTTCACTTCACAAGGATTTCCAAAGGCCAGCACATTGTCGGGGATATCTTTCGTAACAATACTTCCCGCACCGATCGTT
>RDXT01001039.1 GCA_004292985.1 Bacteroidota bacterium | reverse complement strand
GCTGAAATTCTGCTGGTGCAGCGAAGGGGCACGGAAACCTGTGCTGAAAGCACCCCGCAGCACAAACTTCGAGTTGAAGTTGTACTTGGAAGCGATTTTGTAATTGAAGGTGCTGCCGAAGTCGCTGTAATTTTCCAGACGACCCGCTACACCTACACTCCATTCCGGGGTAATATCCAGCTCGGTATCGGCGTAGAGCGCCACATTGGTGCGGGAAGCATCGGTGACATTGTCGGGCGAAAATCCGGGGAAGGACTGCGCACCGCCAGCGAGGCCGAGGGTATCTTCTACCGTACCATTGGGCCGGGTAACGAGGCCGTAGTTTTTCCAGCTCGCCTCTTCTCCGGCATTAATCTGATAGTTTTCGTAGCGGAATTCTGCGCCCAGGGCCAGGTTAAATCCGCTCAGCACTTCAGAAAAGAAACGGCTGAGGTCTGCATTGACGGTGTTTTGGGTAAACGAATGGCCGCCTGCGTCAAACGTGGTGGGGGTAGCATCCTGCAGTGAGGCATTGACGGTATTATTCACCGAATAGCCAAAGCTATTGTTGCCGAGGGTATTGCTCAGGTCGAAGTTCCAGCCGCCGAAGTCATAGCGCAGGCCCACTGCCGCCGAGAGGTCCTGGATGTCTGAGCCTGTATTGGGCTGAAATCCATTGGGAAACTTGCTGAAGACCATTTTGGCATAATCGCTGGGCAGGCGGCGGAACCCGAAGCCCTGTCCCTGGCGCACATTGTAGCCACCAAAGGAGTAAAAGGTGCCTTTCCCATCTGCAAAAGGCAGGTCGAGGTTGTAAAACAGGTTCAGGTTCTGGATTTTGGCATCGCCCACCTGGAAGTTAAAATCGTCGCGGGTGAGGCCGCGGGCCAGCAGCACACTGTCGTCGTAGGCGCGGGAAATAGCCTCATCATTGGCGAAGGCATAGGCGAAATAGTTGCCCAGCCCCGACTGGTCGAAGATGATCAGGTCATGGTTTTGGGTGCGGCTGGTGCTGCCGCGCAGATAGGCATCGCCGGAGATATTGAG
>RDXT01001038.1 GCA_004292985.1 Bacteroidota bacterium | reverse complement strand
TTGCCTCGCAAGGATGGGCTGCCTTACTTAGTGTTTCGTATTATTCGGCATGTCAACAATTCCAGTCATATTTCTTGCTTTCGCCAACAATGAGCAGGCACATTTGTCTCTTCTCAAGCAAGAGAGTAGCAGCATTTATCAGGTATTAGACTATTGGGATTCTCGCGAGTTTGTCAAAGTCGTCCGTGAAGAGAGTATCCAGGTAAAAGAGGTATTTCAGATGCTTTCGCGCTATGAAAACCGTCTGGCGATTTTTCATTATGCGGGCCATGCCAGTGGAGAGGGCCTTTATCTCGAAGATGATGAGGTCTATGCAGGCGGAATGGCGCAATTGCTGGGCCAGCAGGAAAACCTGGTGCTGGTGTTTCTCAACGGCTGCTCGACCCGTGGGCAGGTGCAGATGCTGCTCGATGCAGGGGTAAAGGCGGTGATCGCAACCTCAGTGCCCATCGGAGACAACCGGGCGCAGTTTTTTGCGGAGACTTTTTACCAGGCGCTTGCCCATCGCCGCACCATCAAGCGGGCCTTTCATTTTGCCACCGCTGCCCTCAAAGCCAAATATTCGGATGCTCCTGCCATGAATCTGGTGCGGGGGCTTCATTTTCCCGACGCCGGAGAAACCCTTGAAAGAGAAATCGAATGGGGTTTGTACCTCCGTCCGGAATCGGAAAAAGCGGTTCTCGACTGGCGACTGCCTACCTACCGCAGCACCGGCCTCCAGGAGCAGATGGTGCGCTACCTCCACGACCATTCGCAGGCCAATAAATACCTCGTTACGGTGCTCGATGCCATGTGCCGCTTCAACAAAGACATCTACACCCAACTGGTGGAGGTGGTGGACGGGCAAGAGGTGAAAAAAGATACAGCAGATTTTATGGAGCTGATTATCAGGAACTTACCCTGGGTGATCGGCTCGCAGATTCAACTGCTGCTGCAAAAAAAGAGACTCGACACGGGCCGTCTGGAGCAACTGATCAGCATCTATATCGCGACCAGCCAGCTGCTCTATTATATTGTCCTTTCCAAT
>RDXT01000054.1 GCA_004292985.1 Bacteroidota bacterium | reverse complement strand
ATACAACGAGGTACCACAGGTTCAAAGATCGAGTCATTCACGTAAGAAAAGCTCAGGGAAGAGAAAGCGCTGGTCGTTACACGTCCGGCGAGTACGCGGCAGCCGCTGTTGGGGTCAAATACGTTGCTTCCCACACGGTACTCGGCAAAGGGAGAAGGATCGTCTGCATTTTGATCCACTACATAGATACCTTTGCCCGCAGTTGGGTTTTTCAGCGTTACCACCATGCTCTCATAGGGTTCGCCCTGCACAAAGCTATACACAGTAAAGTCGGCAGGATTTACATTAACAGCAGGAGGAAGGGCATTTCCCTGGTTCAGCACCGTCAGGTTGTTCACGGTCATCACCGTAAATCCGAAGCTCTCAGAGATGATACCTGTCGCACGCACGCGGTCACCGCGCAGCACAGAGGCCAGGCCTGCATTCTGGATCAGCGAAAGACCTGCCCACTGGGTCTGGCCGGGCTGCTGGATGTACACATAGCCGAGATCATTGGGTTGTGCTGAGGCCGTTACGATGCCTTCGAGGGTTACTTCCAGGCCGCTGTAGCCGGAGTTGCCATTGGTATAAGGGGTAAACTGCACATCATAGATGGTGGTTCCGTTGTCGCGCACGAAAAAGAAGATCGGTGAGCTGACATTGGAAGGGACATCTGGAATGTTGGCGGTCAGGTTGTCGTTGTCGGTAGCAGTTACATAAAACTTCACGAAATCGCCGTCGCTGAAAGCGGTGTTGGGGATCGTTCCGGTCCATGTGGTGCCGCCGGAGTTGCTCATAACTGCTTCGAGGTAGGTAGTGGTGCCTACGCCTACGGCATATTTGATTTTCGCGCTGGTAACGGTACCGTCCACGTCCTGGATGGTGGCAAATACGTTCACATCCTGGCTGCCTGTAGGCGTAACCGGGTTGCGGGTAATACCGGAGATCAGGGGAGCGGAGGCACCGGCCTGCACTTTGTAGTCAGAGGCTTTGAAGGGGTTCAGTTCATAGCCGCGGTTGGTGTTGGAGGTGCTGAGGCAGCCGTTGGGTGAGTGGATGATAATGCCGCGCAGGGTATCATAGATGGTACCTACGGTAGGGGCCACAAATGCGCCGCCATTGCTTGGCAGACGCTGCACCAGGAAACGGTCGGAAACGTTCACTTTGTTTCCGGCAGCATCTGTTACGTTAAAGCTCACGCGCGTATTTCCGGAGAAAGGCAGCACTTCACTCACGGTAACATTGCGCAGCTCGATGTACACCCCTTCCCAGCGCTCGCCCGTAGGCAGCTGGTTCACGCGGTTGGCGTCGTTGAGGTCGGAGACGGGGATAAAGTTAGGCGTTACGGGGCGGCTGGAAGACAGCAGCTCGATATTGAGCGGCACAATCTCCGTTTCTGCATTGCCAAACTCCAGCACGATGCCGGTTACTTTCACAGAGTCACCTGTAACCAGGTCCAGCACGTCGGTGCCGGGAACAGGCGTAGGAACACCCGTCGTAAACAGGTCTATGCCTGAGAAAGGCCCGGTGCCGCTCTGAAGCCACACGTTACGTCCACCGGCAGCCTGTGCGTTGTTTACCAGCGCGCCGCCACTGGGAGGCGTAATGCGGGCATCCATAATCACGGTACCATAAGTGATCACCGTATCTCCCAGATAATCAGACACTTGCTTACAGGCCAGCAGCGAATCGGCAGGCTTTGTCTGAATTTGCTGAATCGTAACTGTGGGATAGGTCTGGGCAAATGCACCCAGCGCCATAAGGGCTAAAAGAAGAAGAAGGGTAATTTTTTTCATCAGTGAAAAATGGGTTTAAGGTTTCCGATATACAATACGCCCTTGTCGGATAAAAAGTACAGGGCGCGCTCATCCTACAGGTCTCAGGCTTGCCTCAAGTCTAACATCTTGCGTCTAACCTCTTGTGTCTCATTTAATTATCACAAACTTTCCTCTTTTTTTCTCTCCGGTATCGAGGTCCGTTACGACAAAGAGATAAAGTCCGCGTGCAATAATTTGTGTATCCGCCGAAAGCAGGTCCCACGCATGTTCGCCACCCGAAAAACTTACTTTACCCGGCTCTGAAGATCTACCGTACTCTTTCAAAATGGCTGGGTCTGAAGATCGAGTTTCATTTCTGCCAGATTCTGAGTACGTATTAAACCAGCGAATATCTGAGCCATTATAATATTGGTCATGCTCGAAGGCATCTATTAGATCGCCAGCCACAGTATAAATCCGTACCTCGCAGCGGGCAGGCAGGTTGGCAAAGATCAGTTTGCGGTCTTCTTCAAAGCGGCTGCTGCCTTCCCAGCCGGCGCGGGCGTAATAGGGGTTGGGATACACAAAGGGATCACCGTTGCTGAAGCTGTTGTTAGCTGGTTTTCCGGCAAATACCCGCCGCAGATTGGCCAGAGGTGCTGATTCGAGGGGTTCGAGGTTGTTTACTTCGTCGCCGCCGTCGTACGCGGCCAGGGCAACCACATGCTGCCAGCCATTGGCGATGTTGGTAAAGGTGTATTTGTAATGGTAGCGGGTCGTATCGCCGGGAAAAGTAACCGCCTGCGCCAGACGTATGCTCTCAAATCCGGTGTCGAAGGACTTTTCATTGCCGGGGAGGTCCCATTCGCCTACAAGTTTGAGCGCGCTGACGATGTTCTGGGTGTTTTGCACATCGAAGCCCACGGCTGTTTTATAGAGGCGGTAGCCTTCAAAATCGCGCTGTTTGGAGATGGGGTCCACCGAAAGTTCGCTGTTTTCGGACCAATAGACCGTAATTTCATGATCGCCGGGTACCACCTTCATTTTGGGCAAATCGGGTGGCGAAGGCAGGATAAAGCGGGTGATGCGCCCGTTGCCGTCGCGGTCTTCGCCCGGATCGAGTATCAGGTTGCCATTGGCATCTTCGCCGTCGTAGGCGGTCTGTGCCCAGCCTGCGTTTTGGTTGAGGTTGGCGCGCTGGGCAGCGGTGTTGGCAGAGGCAGGTAGCCCGTCGAATACGCGCCGCGCACACACAATCGCAAAGGCCACATCTATGCTTTCACCCGGATTGATTCGGGTAAATGGGCCTGCGGAAATCAGGTTGGAGCGGTTGTTCGGGGTGCTGATGGAGGTCTGGATGTCGTTCCAGCCTGCCAGATAATTTAACCCGCTGCTCAGTTTCCCATATTTCTGAAGGTCGGACGAAGGATAAAAATAGAGCGGGTCGGCAGAGTTCCGGAACTGCCAGGTATTAAAATTGACCTTAAAATCAGGAGAAAGCGCCGTTTGTCCCACATATTCTGCACCCAGAAATTTAGTGCCTACGTAGCTGTCGGTATAGCCCGGATCGCCCGTAGCATCAAACTCATAGGCCATATTCAGGCTGTCCACAAATCCGTTTCCGCCTTTATTATAAAAAGCAGTACCGCCGGGGGGAGTGATGTTGATATTGCGGATCACACCGTCTATCCAGTAGCCGACAAACACGGAGTCTATGGGCGTGGGGCCGATGTTGGAGATGCGGAAAGAGAGGATCACGAAAAAGTTGGCGAAGGGAAAATTCCAGTTCAGGGAGCGGAACTCCACCTTAAGCCCCAGCGGATTGAGGTGTTCGATGATGGGGATTCGGCTGCTCTGGGTCGTAACGAAGAGGGAGGTGTCGGTAAATACGGAGCTGAAATCCTGCTGCGAAATGGCCGAAGGGTCGTAATAGGGGTTGTCGAAGAGCGAAGATTTCTCCGAAAGGGCCTGCTTGCTCGTAAATTCGAAGCCTGACTTGCCCGTGGAGTAGCCGGAGGCATCATCTACGGCAGCCGTGCTCACGGCAATCTGGCCATTTACCCGGCCTCCTACCCAAAGTCCTCCTTCAAACACGTGCTCGATCCCCGAATTGACGGGATATTCGCAGGAAGGGTAGCCTAATACATTAAAACTACCACTGAAGCTGTTGCCATAAATGCCCAGATTGGACACCGTCGCAGCGATGTTGCCCGCGGAGGTAACCTTCTCGTCGTAAATATCCGGCTGGGCAAATACCGGATGAAGACCGAATCCCAGAAGGAGGAGCGTTGCTATCTGTTTCATACAGTGGGCTAAGTTAAGCAAGCGGGCATTGCTATATGTAAAGGGATGGTTAATTTTGACGATGATGAAGAACGCAAACCATTTTTTCTGGCTGTTTCTCTTGCTGGGGTCAAATATGGCGCTTTTTGCTCAGGATGCCGCCTGGTGGTCGCAAACTGTGGGCTGGGATGGCGTTTCGCACTGGAGCCGCTATATCCGCACCTCTCCTGCCTACATGGGTCCCAACGCGCTGCCGGTACCTCCCA
>RDXT01000813.1 GCA_004292985.1 Bacteroidota bacterium | reverse complement strand
GATTCCTTTGAGGCGCTCGCCGGCTTCGAGAATCCGGGCGAGCGGCAAAAGAGCTGAGGTCTTGGTTAGCATGATGCTTAGTTCGGGCGCAGTGCGCGAACGGCTGCACCTGCCTGCCACATTTCGGAGTTGCGGAGTTCGGCCAGTTCCTCTTCGAGGCGGGCGCGGTAGTCGGGCTGGCGGTTGGCCTCGATGGTGATGCGGGCTTCGTTGCCGGTAGCGACACTGTCATACAGCTCTTCAAACACCGGAGCGGTAGCTTCGCGGAATTTATGTCTCCAGTCCAGAGCGCCGCGCTGTGCGGTGGTGGAGCAGTTAGCATACATCCAGTCCATTCCGTTTTCGCCGACCAGCACGATCAGGCTCTGGGTAAGTTCCTCCACGGTTTCGTTGAAGGCTTCGGAAGGAGTATGTCCTTTTTTGCGCAGCAGTTGGTACTGGGCTTCCATTACGCCTGCGAGTGCGCCCATGAGGATGCCCCGCTCGCCTGTCAGGTCAGAAAATACTTCTTTCTGGAAACTGGTTTCAAACAAAAAGCCGGATCCGATGCCGATGCCGATAGCGATGGCTTTTTCACGGGCATGGCCGGAATAATCCTGGTGCACCGCAAAGCTGGAGTTGATGCCCCGGCCCATCAGGAAAAGGCGGCGAACACTGGTTCCGGAGCCTTTAGGGGCAGCCAGCACCACATCTACATTCGCAGGAGGCACGATACCTGTCTGGTCATTGAAGGTAAGGCCAAATCCATGAGAGAAATACAGGGTTTTGCCCTCGGTCAGGCGGTCGCGGATCACTGGCCAGGTAGCTATTTGTCCGGCATCAGAAAGCAGGTTCATCAGAATGGTGCCCCGGTCGCAGGCTTCTTCGAGATCGAAGAGGTTTACTCCTTCGACCCAGCCATCTTCGACGGCTTTGTCCCAGCTCCGTGAGTTTTTGCGCTGGCCAACAATGATGTTAAAGCCATTGTCGCGCATGTTGAGTGCCTGTGCAGGCCCCTGGACCCCGTAGCCAAGCGCTGCGAGGGTTTCGTTTTTGAGCACTTCTTTTGCTCGTTCGAGAGAAAATTCCTCCCGGGTTACGACGGTTTCTTCTACTCCGCCAAAATTAATCACAGCCATAAGAGTTGTTGGATGGATGAATAGGTAATAGTTGGGTAGTGCATGATTAAACAGAAGAAAAGGTATGATGAGTTACACCATTTCTCCATTCAGGTAGGAACGAATATTAAGGGGTTTCTTGGAAATGGCAATAATGCCCGACCGGGAAAAACCCTGAACGCCATAAGGCTCAAGCAAGTGAAACAGGTCCATGGTCTCACCCGGATGACCTGTTTTTTCGATCATAATAAACTCAGGTTCAATATTTAACACGCGGGCATGGTTCTCGCGGATGATACGCTCGATGGTACCATTCACCAGATTTTCTGTGGAGACTTTGTACAGGGCAAGCTCCTGCTCGACAATGTCTTCTTCCCGCAGCACAAAGGCCTGAATTACACCGATGATCTTGTCAATCTGCTTTTTCAGCTTAACCACTTCCTCTTCTGTCAGTTTCACCACCACAATAAAGCGGTAGATGCCTTCGATTTCGGTTTCAGAGGTGGTGAGGCTATCTATATTCACATGCCTGCGCGTGAAGATCGTAGTGATCCGGTGCAGCAGACCGATCCGGTTCTCCGTGAAAATGGAGAGGATAAAACGTTGAGGTTCCATACAATAGAGCAATCAGGGTTCGAGTTTGATTTCGCCGATGCCGGCGCCGGCGGGGATCATGGGAAATACGTTTTCTTCTTTCTCACAGATCACTTCGAGGAAATAAGGTCCATTGTGGGCGAGCATCTCGTCTATAGCGCCGCTCAGCTCTTCGCGCTTCGAAACGCTGCGGGCAGGGAGGCCATAGGCTTTGGCGATGCCCACAAAGTCAGGATTGGTCAGCTCCACAAAGGAGTAGCGGCGGTCGAAAAACAGCTCCTGCCACTGGCGTACCATTCCCAGGAAGTTGTTGTTCAGCACGATCACTTTTACCGGGGTCTGGTGCTGAAAGAGGCAACCCAGTTCCTGGATCGTCATCTGAAAGCCGCCATCGCCGATAAAGGCCAGCACGGTGCGGTCGGGTTGTCCCAACTGTGCGCCGAATGCCGCAGGAAGGCCGTAGCCCATCGTTCCCAGGCCGCCGGAAGACACCCAGCTATCGGTTTTGTTGTACTTATAGTAGCGTGCGGCAATCATCTGGTGCTGCCCCACGTCGGTAACGACAATGCCTTCGCCACGGGTTTTCTCCGAAATCTGATGCACCACCTCTCCCATCAGCAGGCCGCCCTCCACCGGACGCGTATCGCGGTGAATCACCTTCTCATACTCGATCCGGTCACAGACGCGAAACTCCTCCCGCCATTCCGGGTGCTGGTTGGGCTTGATATGAGGCAAAAGGTCTCTCAGCACGGCTTTGGCATCGCCTACCAGCGCCACTTCGGCCTTGACGTTTTTATTGATCTCCGCAGGGTCCACTTCGATATGCACCACCCTTGCCTGGCGGGCATATTTTTTCACGTCGCCGGTTACCCGGTCGTCAAAGCGCATGCCTACTGCGATCAGTACATCGCACTCATTCGTTTTGATATTGGGACCATAATTGCCATGCATCCCCAGCATACCTGTGTGGAGCGGGTGGTCGGTCGGGATCGCCGAAAGCCCCTGAAGGGTGCTGCCAATGGGCAGGCCCGCCTTTTCGATCAGCTCGGTCAGCTCGGCCTGAGCCTGAGAAATCAGCACACCGTGACCTACCAGTACAAAAGGCTTTTTCGCCTCATTGATCAGGGCAGCCGCCTGCTGGATATGTTCCTGGGTCGGATGCAGGTAGGGGTGGTAGGCGCGCACATAGTCACAGGCTTTATAGCTAAAGTCCATTTCGCTCACACCTGCATTTTTGCAAATGTCAATCACCACCGGTCCCGGACGACCTGAACTGGCAATGTAAAAGGCCTTTGCCATCACCTCCGGAATCTCATCGGCACGTGTGATCTGGTAGTTCCATTTGGTAATAGGCATCGTGATGCCGATAATATCGGTTTCCTGAAAGGCATCCGATCCCAGCAGCGACTTGGCTACCTGTCCGCAGATGCATACCAGGGGGATCGAGTCCATCTGTGCGTCGGCAATGCCAGTGACCAGGTTGGTAGCACCCGGACCGGATGTGGCCATGCACACACCTGTTTTACCTGTCACACGCGCATATCCCTGGGCGGCATGAATGGCCCCCTGTTCGTGGCGGGTCAGGTAATGGTGCATTACATCCTGATAATGATACAGGGCATCATACACAGGCATAATGGCTCCTCCGGGATAGCCAAAGATCGTATCTACGCCTTCGGCAAGGAGGGAGAGAATCACAGCTTCGGCGCCCGAAACACGGCGGCCTGTGTGCTTGGCAATTGTTGTAGTCTTTTCTTGAGCAATGGTACCCATGAAGTTGTTCTTAGGGGTTTAGGGAAAAATATGGGTGATCAGCGCTTCATCCTTGTTAAAGATCGGTAACACAGCCCTGAGAGGCCGAGGCTACCGTTTTGCAATATTTATACAATACGCCTGACTGGGTGCGCAGCGGGCGGGGCTGCCATACGGCCCTGCGGGCAGCAATTTCAGCATCACTCAGCACTGCGGTCAGACGGCGCTCCTTGCAGTCAATGACAATCTTGTCTCCATCCTGAAGCAGGGCGATCAGTCCGCCCACCTGTGCCTCAGGCGTAATATGGCCCACCACAAAGCCGTGGGTTCCACCGGAAAAACGACCATCGGTAATTAGTGCCACCGAGTCTCCCAGGCCTGCGCCCATGATAGCGCCTGTGGGCTTCAGCATCTCCGGCATGCCGGGTCCTCCTTTGGGGCCTTCGTAACGGATCACAATCACATCGCCCGGCCGGATCAGGCCTGCAACAATGGCGTCGTTAGCCTCAAATTCGCTGTCAAACACACGGGCCACTCCTTCAAAACGCTCGCCTTCCTTGCCTGTGATTTTGGCCACAGAGCCACCTTCGGCCAGATTGCCATACAGAATCTGGATATGCCCGCTCGGCTTAAGAGGGCTCGACAGCGGATGAATGACCTCCTGCCCTTCGGCGAGGCCTTCTACCTCTGCCAGGTTTTCGGCGATGGTTTTGCCGGTTACCGTAAGGCAGTGACCGTGCAGGTAGCCCGCTTCGAACAGCAGCTTCATCACCGCCGGGGTTCCGCCGATGCGGTGTACATCTTCCATCAGGTACTTGCCGCTGGGCTTGAGATCGGCCAGGAAAGGCGTTTTGTCGCTGATGTGCTGAAAATCGCTGAGCGTCAGGGTGATACCCGCTGCGTGGGCCATCGCGAGGAGGTGCAGCACCGCATTGGTAGAGCCGCCGAGGGCCATCACTACGGTAATGGCATTTTCAAATGCCTCAAACGTCATGATGTCGCGGGGGCGGATGTTGTTTTCAAGCAGGTAATCCACCGCTTCTCCGGCCCTGCGGCACTCCTGGGCTTTCTCGAAGCTCACTGCCGGATAGGAAGAGCTGTAGGGCAGGCTCATGCCCATAGCCTCGATCGCCGAAGCCATCGTATTGGCGGTGTACATGCCTCCGCAGGCCCCCGCACCGGGAATAGCGTTGCGGATAATGCCCTGAAAATCTTCTTCGCTCAGTCTTCCGGCACTTTTTTCGCCCACTGCCTCAAAGGCAGATACAATATTGAGCACGCGGCCTTTGTAATGCCCTGCGGCGATGGTGCCGCCATAGAGCAGCAGACCCGGACGGTTGAGCCGCGCCAGGGCGATCATCGCGCCCGGCATATTTTTATCGCAGCCGGTTACAGCGATGACGCCGTCATACCACTGCGCATTCACGACAGTTTCAATCGAATCTGCAATCACATCGCGGGAAGGCAGGGAATAACGCATCCCTTCGGTGCCCATAGACATGCCATCACTTACGCCGATGGTGTGGAAGATAAGGCCGATCAGTCCGGCTTCTCCGACGCCTTCTTTTACTTTGGCTGCCAGATCATTGAGGTGCATGTTGCAGGTATTGCCGTCGTAGCCTGTGCTGACGATGCCTACCTGGGCTTTTTGCATATCACCGGGCTGGAGACCTACTCCGTAGAGCATCGCCTGGGCGGCAGGCAGGGTCGGATCCTGGGTGAGGCGTCTGCTGAATGGATTTTTCATGAAAAAAGGGGGTTGATGCAAGGGTAGCAACGGGAAAGTCGTTGCAGGTTGTAGTCAGATTAAGGATTTTTTTGTTCAGATGACCGTCCATCGGATGCCATCGCCCCGTGTAACCCGGTGATGGTACTTTCGGGAAATGATGTAGCCCAGGGTTTCGTCCCAGGGGAGCCTCATCTGCACCCGGTTAATGGTGGCAACTCCGGCGATTTCGGCTGCGGTGCCGGAGAGAAAAACACCGTCGGCTTCCAGCAGTTCTTCGGGCCGGATGCGTCGTTCGACGACCGGAAAGCCCAGCTCGGAGGCCAGCTCGATCACAGTGGAGCGTGTGATGCCCGGAAAAACATGGTCTTCCGGAGGCGTGTAGAGCACTTCTGCTTTTTCCATAAACAGATTCGCTCCGGTAGCCTGCGAAATGTATCCCTCTGCATCGAGCAGCACCGCGTCGTGAAAGCCCTGGCTGCGGGCCTCAGCCATAGCGCTCACAGGACCTGCGTAATAGCCGGAAACCTTGGCGCGGGTGGCTCCGTGCTGCGCTCCTGTGCGCTCGCGGGATGAGATATTGAGGTGAACGAGGCTGTTGCCCAGCAGGCGTCCCCACTTCCAGGCCATCATCAGCAACTGAAAGCCCGGCGCGGCGGTAAGGCTCAGGTTGGGGCCTGCCATCAGAAGCGGGCGTATATAGGCATCGCGCAACTGGTTTATTTCCAGCAGCTTATATGCAATCGTAATCAGTTCGGAGGTCGAATAGGGCAGCGTGATGTGCATCAGGGCGGCTGAGCGCAGGAATCGCTCAAAATGCTCCTGAGGCTTAAAAATACGCGGCCCCTCCTTGGTATGGTAAGCCCTCATACCTTCAAAAACGGCGTTTCCGTAGTGCAGCGACTGAGAGAAGGGGTCTATCCATATCTCAGATACCGGCTTAAATTCACCGTCCTGGAAAATCAGCGTGTGAGAATCGTAGTACATAGCTCTCCGGGTAACAAAAAAGCCTTTCTTCGGCAAGAAAGGCTCTACTCTGAAACACAAAAATGGTCCTGTTGCTGCGCACACTGGGTGCTACAGGTCTTAGATGGAAATGGGTTACGGGTTATAGACATACCAACAAAATAAAAAAAGCCACTCTCGCTTGTGAGAATGGCCCAGGATTTATTATTTTCTCCACAAACCACTCTCACCTGATGGTGACGGGAAACACATTCACCCCCAGCAGTCGAAAAATGATTTGATAAATTCGCAGTTTCATAGACATCACGTTTCAAATATGGAAAATACGATCCACATTTCCAAAAGAAATGTAAAAAAATCACACATTTAACATGCAAAAAACCCTATACAAATACTTACACGCGTTAGCTTATCTCTGTTTAACCAAACGGCAACTCACTGAGTATCAGCACATAGGATTTTGGCTCTGAATAAACATAGGGGATAATAAAAATGTTCCCTATTTTGGATGTGTCTTTCCACCTGCATTCATCAACCCATGCAAGTTATCCCTCCGATCATCAGCGAAACCCTCTCCGAACGGGTGCGGCGGGTGCGCACGGCCACCGAAACGCTGATAGGTCGCCTCAGACCCGAAGACTGTGTGGTACAACCTGTGGTGGATGTCAGCCCTCCCAAATGGCACGCAGGACATACGACCTGGTTTTTTGAACAGTTCCTGCTCAAAGACTACGTAAAAGACTACCCTGTCTTCCATCCGCGATATGCATACCTCTTCAACAGCTACTATGAAGGCGCAGGCGAGCGGGTGCAGCGGGCCTACCGGGGAAATATGACGCGGCCCGGGGTAGATGAAATCCTCGCCTACCGGGCGCATGTAAACGAGCATCTGGCCGCCTACCTGGACAATGGACGTGAAAAAAGCGAACGCGAGCAGTTTATCCTTGAACTGGGTCTCCAGCACGAGCAGCAGCACCAGGAGCTCCTGCAGTATGATATCAAATATATTCTGGGCCACAACCCGCTTTTTCCCGCTTATATAGAAGGGCAGCCCGTAGCGTCTGCGTCTCCTGTCGGAGAGGTGTATGAAGGCTTTGATGCGGAACTGTGCAGCATCGGCTTTCAGGGGCCTGGCTTTCATTTTGACAATGAAGAAGGGCAGCACCGGGTGTTTCTGGAGCCTTTTGAAATTCTGAACCGCCTCATTACCAATGGAGAATACCTCGAATTTATCGAAGCAGGTGGCTATCGCAACTACCGCTACTGGTTAGACGAAGGCTGGAAATGGGTAAATGCGCAGGGCATCGGGTCACCCATGTACTGGTTTCAGATCGAAGGCGCATGGTATGCCTATACGCTGCATGGCCTGCATAAACTCGACCTGGCGGCACCGGTTACGCATGTGAGTTATTACGAAGCGGATGCCTTTGCCAAATGGAAGGGAAAGCGGCTTCCTACGGAATTTGAGTGGGAAAAAGCCTGCAAAACCCTTTCGCCCGACATTCATCCGAATGCAAACTTTGCCGAAAAAGGCTGTTTTGGACCTGCGGCGCAGCAAAACGGCAACCCCCAGCTGTATGGCGATGTCTGGGAGTGGACCCAAAGCGCCTACCTGCCCTACCCTTATTATACAGCAGAAGACAGTGCCATTGGAGAGTACAATGGTAAATTTATGGTCAACCAGATGGTGCTGCGCGGGGGCTCCTGCGCCACTCCACGGGACCACATACGGCCTACCTACCGAAACTTTTTTCACCCCCACCTTCAATGGTTTTTCAACGGAATACGACTGGCAGCGAGCAGATGACTCTGGCGAGCGACATTTACGACGGACTGAGCGCCCGCCCGAAACGCCTCTCTTCGCGGTGGTTTTATGACACCCGTGGCAGCGAGATCTTTCAGGAGATCATGGGTCTGGAGGAATACTACCCCACCCGCTGCGAAATGGAGGTATTCCGGCAGCATGCGGCCACGATGGCAAAGGTGTTTGCGGAAGAGGGCGAATTTCGCCTGCTGGAGTTCGGGGCCGGCGACGGCCTGAAAACGCGCCTGCTGCTTGATGCGCTCATAGCCACAGGCGTCCCCTTCAGCTATTGCCCCATAGACATTTCAGAAAGTGCGCTCGAAGGCCTTACTGAGGCCCTGCGGCAGGAATATCCCAGCCTGAACATCATCCCCTTGCACCACGACTACGTAAGTGCGCTCGAAGCCATCAACCACCTGGAGCAGATGCGGAGTGTGGTGCTGTTTCTGGGATCGAATATCGGGAATTTCACAGAGGCAGAATCGCTTCGGTTTTTGTTTCAGCTCCGGGGAGAGCTGCGGCCCGGCGACCAACTGATGATCGGATTTGACCTGAAAAAAGACCCGCATACCATTCTTGCCGCCTACAATGACAGCAAGGGCGTAACGCGGGCATTTAATATCAATCTGCTGACCCGCCTCAACCGCGAACTGGGGGCCAACTTCGACCTCGAAGGCTTTGAGCACTACCCTACCTACGACCCCCTTTCGGGAGAGACACGCAGCTACCTGGTCAGCAAACGCCGCCAGCAGGTGGATATCCCCGGCTGCGATCTGGTCGTGCAGTTTGAGGCCTGGGAAGCTATCTGGGTAGAATTATCCCAAAAGTTTGACCTGGCGATGATCCGCGCACTGGCTACCCGCACCGGATTCCGGATTGAAGGTACCTACACAGACAGCCGCAATTATTTTGTGGATGTGATCTGGAAGATGCTCTAATCCACCTCAATACTCCTCAAACTCCCGGTCCGCGAAACACCAGGCCCAGCGCTCACCCGGCTCTGCGGAGATCGCCACAGAGTGGCCTGTTTCGTGAAAATGCCGGGTCGCGTGCTTATTGGGCGAGGAATCGCAGCAGTGGGTCTGCCCGCAGCTCTGGCATTTGCGCAGGTGCACCCAGCGGCTTCCGGTTTTGACGCACTCTGCGCAGACATGATCCTCAGCCGTAATGGGCAGCAAAACGAGATCGCGGAGATGAGAACAAGACATGGATTTGCAGCATTAATTAGTTATTCTTCACTGAGATAGCGGTGCACAAAGCTGATGCTCATAGAGCCTTCTCCCACGGCAGAGGCTACGCGGTTCATCGCTCCGGCCCTCACATCGCCTGCCGCAAAAATACCCGGCTGGCAGGTTTCGAGCAGGTAGGGGTCGCGCTCTTTTTTCCATATCCGCTTATAGTCGCCATGCGCGCTGATGTCTCTTCCGGTAAGCAGGTAGCCTTCCTTGCTCTTTAGCAGCTCCAGTTTCAGCCAGTCGGTGCAGGGTTTTGCGCCAATAAACACAAACAAAGCCCCTGCCGGAACTGTATTGCGCATTTTGGTATTGATATCCTCCAGCACCAGGCACTCCAGCGTTTCATTTCCCAGGGCATGTACCACCTGCGTGAAGGGAACGAGAATGATATTGGGCGTAACCTTAATCTGCTCGATCAGGTACTGAGACATGGTCGCTTCGAGGCCCTCCTTGCGGATAACGATATGCACATTCCGGGCAAAAGCGGAGAGGTGCATAGCCGCCTGGCCTGCGGAGTTACCGCCGCCGACGATATACACGTCTTTGTCCATGCAGGCGCGGGCTTCGGTATTTGCTGCGCCATAATATACCCCTGCGCCGGAAAAGCGGTCCAGGCTTTCGGCCTCTAATTTGCGGTACTCGACCCCGGTCGCAATCACAATGCTACGGGCGTTTATCTCTTTTCCGGTGCTCAGGGTCAGGATCTTATAAGAATCCTGAATCCGGATGTCCATGACTTCGGCAGGAGAAATAAACTCAGTCCCAAAGCGGGTAGCCTGGGTGATGGCGCGCCGGGTCAGATCGGCACCGCTTAGTCCGGCAGGAAATCCCAGGTAGTTTTCGATTTTGGAACTGGTGCCCGCCTGTCCTCCGGGCGCGTGCCGCTCGATGAGGAGGGTCTTTAATCCCTCGGAAGCACCATATACCGCAGCGGCAAGGCCCGCAGGCCCCGCACCGATAATGACTACGTCGTACATGGTCTCGATGGCCTCGGTCTGACGGCCCAGATGCGCTGCCACCTGCGAGGGCTCCGGATTGCGCAGCAGTCTGCCATCCTCAAAGAGCAGCGCCGGATAGTCGGCTTCGCTCAACTGGTGCAGGCTGCTCAGTTCTCGGGCGCGGTCGCTGCCCATCACGTCGAGCCACTGGAAGGGAATCAGATTCCCGGCCATGTAATCTTTCAACTGGTGCGAGCGCGGCGACCACTGATAGCCCACCATCCGAATCCCTTCAAAATCAGGCGTATATCCGGCCTCCCATGCCTCGATCAGGTCGTCGAGCACCGGATACAGTTTTTCTTCGGGCGGATCCCAGGGCTTGCTGAGGTAGTAGTCGAGCTGCACATCATTGATGGCACGGATGGCAGCATCTATATCAGAGTAGGCCGTGAGCAATACCCGCTTGGCATCCGGATACATCACTTTTGCCTCACGCAGAAAATCCACCCCCAGCATTTCGGGCATCCGCTGGTCCGACAAAAACAGCGCCACTACTTCATTTTGCTTCCTGAGTTCTGTCAGTGCATCGAGCGCTTCCCGCGCTGAGTCCGCCGCCATGATGCGGTACTTGTCCTTGTAATGCTTGCGTACATCCCGGCGAATGGCACTCAACACCTGTGCGTCATCGTCAATCAGGAAAATAATGGGTTGTCTCATGTAGGATTGTTGAGTCTTCTCAAATATACAGCAAGGGGAAGAAGATTACAACGAGTAACACCCGCAGCACAACAAATGTGACAAGGCGGGTCGGGCTGTTTGCGGAGGATGGAATTTCAGCGGGGAATATTCAGCCATTTTTCCGGATCCAGAAACTGATCAGGCTCCCTGTAAATCAGGAAGTTAAGCAGGGTTTCTCCGCTGCGGCGGTCTGTGCGGACAGTGCCCAGGCTTTGTCCGGCGGAAACGATTTGCCCGGTGCTGATGCGGCAATTATCCAGGTTGGCATACACGGTCCGGTATTGCCCATGCTCGATGATGACCATCATGCCACTAAGCGGTATGCGCTGCACCCCTGACACCCGGCCTCCGAATACAGCCTTAACCTCCTGGCCCTCAGGAGTCCGGATAAAAATCCCATCATTGGTTACAGGGTTTCCGTAGGCGTCTTCGGAGCGACCGAAGCGCCCCACAATCAGGCCTTCGCCCGCTGCCACAGGCCAGGGAAGTTTCCCCCGGTTGCGGTCGAAGCCTGCCGCCGCCGAAACGCCCGCCTCTGTTTCCGCCACCGAAACCGTGACACTTTCAGTCTCGCGGATCATGCGTTTGAGCTGCGTCTTTTGCTCCTCCAGCATCATCCGGTAGGCATTTACCTTGCTGCGCAGGGCATTGTACAGCTCCTTCTGGGTTTTGCGCCCTTCATCCATGCGCTGAAACTCTGTCTGCCGCTCTGAAATTAAGCTGCTTTTCTCCTGCATCGCCGCGCGCAGGTCCTCAGACTTGCGGGCCAGGTAGGCCTGTGTCTGCCGGATCAGCTGGATCTGGCGCTGGCGGTAGAGCGAAAACTGACGGAAATATTGTGCCCGGTAAAAGGCCTCCAGCAAGGTGCCTGCCCCCAATATACTCAGCCAGGCCTGGTCTGTGCCCAGGGTCTGGTAGGTGATGCGGGCTGTCCGCGCATAATTGATCTTGAGTTGCACGATATCTTCGCCCATGGCGCAAATCAGCTCATCAGTTCCGGCGATCTGCGCATCGAGTGCGGAAATTTCGGACTCCAGAGAAGTCAGCACCTGCTCCCTGAGCGATACCTGGCGGCTTATCAGGCCCAGTTCCGACAATGCTTTATCTGTTTCGCTGCTGGTTTCCTGCAAAAGGCGGCCCGTAAGTGCGATCTGGCGCTGGAGTTCTTCGCGCGAAACTTCCTGCGCTGGCGCATAGCGATACAAGAGCAGAGCCGCCATCGCGATTGCCCCCTTCAGTATATGTGTGTATCGTCTGCCTGAACTCACTCCTTATTACTCTATGCTCATCCGTTTGTAGCCCGCCGGAATCTGAAAATCAAACTGAATACCGGCCTCATTGAGGTCTGTTTTTTTATGCGAAAGATACATCGCAACAGAATCGGGCGCTTGACTCTCGATGCTGACACGATGCGCCATCTGGACGCCGCCCACCGGAGCAAAGTCTCCATAGCGGACATAGGCCGATTGGTTTTGCAGGCTGTTGCTCACGCGCATTTCCACCTGCCGGAAGCTGCGGCTGTCGAGATCGTAGCTGAAAGCAGTGCCCGCGCGCGTGCCAATGTAGGTTCGCAGGCCGTCCTCTGTTTTGCCTGCGGGCTGAAGGCTTTCGGGCACAGGCCTGAAATCTCCGAGAATCAGGCTTTGCAGCAAGGCAAAATCGGCCGGAAAACCCGTGTAGGATTGCGCCATTGAAACAGGTATCGCATAATATTCCCGGTTAATCTTATCCAGCACAAAGATCGAGTCGCGGGTAACGTACACCCGTGCCAGTTCGATAATTTTTGTCAGCCGCATCAGCATCAGGCTGTCTCTGGCTATGCTGATCTTGTAATTCATGCCAAATGCCTCCATATCGGACCCGGGCATGCGCATATCGAGTTTTCCCGAAAGGGAAATGGTCTGAAAATCAACACGTTCCTTTTTCGCCTTATCCAGCAGGCCTTTGGCAGCCCCTTCTTCTTTTTCTGCCAGCGCACGACTTCCTTTACATGCGTAAAGGCTCAGGATGAGGAAAAAACACCATCCAAGGGGTAGAATCTGGCGCTGAATACATGAAATCATACACTTCATCTTTCAAATAACGTGCAAAATTTGAATAATTTACGAACTTAAGCCTCAGGATACTACTTACTGCTTAGTTTACTGTATGAAACGCGCTATTCTGATTGGTATTTTACTGGCTGTTGCCGCAGGTGCAGCCTACTTTTTCTTCTTCGCAGGCAAAGAAAAAACGGTTTCCGTACTGGTTTTTTCCCGCACAAAAGGTTTCCGTCACGAATCTATCGCCGCTGGTAAAAAGGCGCTGATCGAGATGGGCAAACAAAATGGCTTTCGGGTTGATACGACCGAAGATGCGGGTATGTTTAAGGAAACATACCTGCGCCATTACAATGTAGTGGTGTTTTTGAATACAACCGGAGATGTGCTCAACCCTTCCCAGCAACTGGTCTTCAACCGCTTTATCCAGGGCGGAGGTGGCTTTGTGGGCATACACTCCGCCGCAGATACGGAATATGACTGGGAATGGTATGGCAATCTGGTCGGCGCTTATTTCAAAGGACATCCCAACAATCCCAATGTGCGGCAGGCGACGGTGCGCATCGTAGATAAAAAACACCCTGCCACCAAAAATCTCCCCTCTGAATGGCCCCGTTCCGACGAATGGTACAATTATAAGGACATCAAAAGCCATATCCACGTGCTGGCAGAGGTGGATGAGAGCACCTATGAGGGTGGCGAAAACGGCCCGCATCACCCCATCAGCTGGTATCATGAGTTTGACGGAGGCCGCTCCTTTTACACAGGTCTGGGACACACCGCTGAGTCGTTCAGCGAAAAAGCCTTTCTGGAAATGCTGCACGGAGGCATCGAATATGCCGCAGGCAGCGGCCAGTTGGTGGACTTCGGCAAAGCCTCGGCAGCTCCTGAAGAAACCCGCTTCTCCAAAGTAGTTCTCCAGGAAAACCTCAATGAGCCGATGGAACTGGCCATGCTTCCGGACAGGTCCATCCTGTTTGTGGAGCGCAAAGGGCAGTTGCGGATGTTTTCACCAGGGGCCGACAGTGCCCGGACAATCGCAAAACTTAATGTACACACCGGACACGAAGACGGCCTGCTCGGCATCGCCATAGACCCCGCCTACGCCCAAAATCACTGGATTTACCTCTTTTATTCCCCGGCAGGCGATGTTCCCAAGCAGCACATTTCGCGATTTGTCCTTGAAAACGGTAAACTCGATCTGGCTTCTGAAAAAATCCTGCTCGAAATCCCTACCCAGCGCGAAGAGTGCTGCCACTCTGCCGGTTCGATGGAATGGGGACCCGGCGGGCTGCTCTATATTTCGCTCGGCGACAATACCAACCCCCACGGCGCCAGCGGTTTCGCACCCCTCGACGAGCAGGAAGGCCGTAGTTCCTGGGATGCCCAGCGCTCTGCCGGAAATACGATGGACCTCCGGGGCAAAATATTGAGAATCAAGCCCGAAGCAGACGGCACCTATTCCATTCCTGAAGGTAATCTGTTTCCCAAAGATGGCAAATCCGGCCGTCCGGAGATTTATATCATGGGCTGCCGCAACCCTTTCCGCATTTCTGTGGATGCGCATACGGGTTTTCTGTACTGGGGAGAAGTAGGCCCCGATGCAGGAGAAGACAGTACCCACCGCGGCCCCAAAGGACATGACGAAGTGAACCAGGCGCGGGCGGCGGGTAATTTTGGCTGGCCCTATTTTGTGGGAGACAACAAGGCGTACAAGGATTTCGATTTTGTCAAAGGCAAATCCGGCGAAGCATTTAATCCAGAAAACCCTCTTAATCAATCCATTAACAATACCGGTAGCCAGCAGCTCCCGCCAGCAAACAAGGCCTTTATCTGGTATCCGTATTCGCCCTCGCCGGAATTCCCGCAGGTGGGCGATGGCTCGCGCAATGCAATGGCGGGCCCTGTGTTTTATGCCACGGATTATCCCGAAAGCGGCAGCCGTTTCCCGGAGTATTATGACGGAAAACTCTTCATTTATGACTGGGTAAGGGGCTGGATTATGGCAGTAACGATGGACGACGAAGGAAACTACCTCCACATGGAGCGTTTTATGCCTGGCAATACCTTCAGCAACCCGATGGATATGCTCTGGGGTCCAGACGGCGACCTCTATATGCTCGAATACGGCACCAAGTGGTTCTCGCAAAATACCGATGCCCGGCTGGTGCATATCACCTATACCGCAGGTAACCGTCCACCCAAAGCAGCGCTTGCCGCAAGCAAAACAGTCGGCGCAGTGCCCCTCGTGGTGCAGGCTGATGCCTCACAGACAGTAGATTACGACAAAGACAGCCTTCAGTATGAATGGCTGATCAATGGGAAACCAGCTGATGCACAAGGCATCTCCCCCACCTTTACCTTCAGTCAGCCCGGAGAGTACACCCTTACGCTGATCGCCAAAGACCCCCAGGGCCTCAGCAGCCGCCAGGACCTG
>RDXT01000053.1 GCA_004292985.1 Bacteroidota bacterium | reverse complement strand
GCCGCCTCCAAACACGCCCTGCACGGATTTTTTGAGACCCTGTATTTCGAACTGGCACCCAGCGGGATCGCCGTTACGATCGTTAATCCGGGCCGTATCCGCACCGAAATCTCCCTCAATGCCCTCACAGCCAGCGGGAAAGCCCACGGCGAAATGGACCCCGGACAGGACAGAGGCATGAGCGCCGAAGCCTGTGCCAAAGCCATTATACAAGGCATTTACCGGAAAAAACCCGAAATTAACGTAGGAAATGCGGAAATTGTGATGGTCTATCTCAAACGATACGCCCCCTGGCTTTTCCGGATCATTGCCCGGCGAACCGACGCGAAATAACCCCTTTTGTCATGACTCCTCCGACGCTGCGCCTGCTCTGCCTCTCTTTTCTCGTACTGGCCCTGTGCGCCTGTGACCGGCCACAATGCCGCAACACAGTTCCCGCATTTGACCAGTATGCCTGCGACTCACAGCCCTACCGGGCCGAACTTGCCCGCCTGCTGAAACAGACAGCACCCGGAGACCTGAGCTACTGGCTCGAAGCCTACCACATGGAGCAGGGCCGCGAATGGCTTGAAATACAGGTGCAAGGCCCCGGAATCTGTGCCTGTGCCCAGGTAGAAATCGCAGACTGGACCTCCCTCGAAGGAGTGCGCAAAACCCGTGGAGTGTCTTACCGGGGGGCAGAACTTATCGGCCTGAAACTCGACGCTGTGGAGACCGGAGAACAAACGCGGTTTATCTGCCAGCATATAGAACGTGTACTGGATTAATTTACCCCTCCCATGAAGCGAAGTGAACTGATCGTACGGGTACGGCGTCTGCTGGAAAACAACCAGACAGAGGCTGCCATCAATGCCCTGATCCTCTATGCGGGAGAGGCAGACACGTCGGCACGTACCGCCCTGACCCTGCTGAAATCCCGGTTTACCCGCAACGAAGACCTCTTTCATGGGCCCGCCGGGCGAAGGATCAGCCGCGACGATTACGAGCAGGAACTGGCCAATATCACCTACTCGCTCACAGAGCTGTTTGACGAACTGCCCGAAGAGCAGGAGGTACCACTTTCGCTTTTCGAGCAGTTTGACGCCCCCAATGACAAACCTTCCAGCCGGAAACAGGGCAAAATCCTGTATCATATCCCTGCCGAAATGACCCAGGCGCATCGTTCGCGCTGCGTTATCCGGATTTCGCCCGAAGAAGTGGCCGACGCGATCCTGACAAAAGACATCAGCGACCAGCCCCTGCGAGATGTGGAGCCTGTGCGCATCGCCAAAATGATGAAAGTTGTGCTGGAAGATTTGCCGGGAGAAAGCAATTTTGAAGTAGGTCTTTTAAGCGAACACGTAGAGCAACCCATTCTGGAAGAGGAAGTTACCGAATGGATTTACACTGTCAAACCCCTGAAAAGCGGACAATTTTCGCTCGTCCTCAAGGTCTCTATCTCCGAGATCATAGACTCCTATGGAGAGCGCTGGAAAGATGTGGTGGTGCTCGACCGGGAAATACGGGTATTGGCAGAAGGGCAGCCGCCCGCGAGTCCGAAGCCCGGTGCGGAGGCCTTTTCGGTGGTTCCCGGCCTGCGGGTTGCCTCCGCCGGCGCGACCCCGCGTGTCCCGAATCCCGGCCCGGAGACGGCAGGCGCTTTGCCTGAATCGGAAGCAGTGCAGCCTGCAAACATGCAGCCGCAGAACTCCCACAAAAAGAGCCAGCCCGCCCGAAGCTTCTGGCAGCGCCTGCTCCCAATCGGAATCCTGGCGGTTGCACTGGTGATTGTTTCGAGTGTCGTTTTTCGCCTGGGTATCCCTTCCCAGTCCGGAGACCTGCCCGAAGGAGTGTTTGCAGATGTGCCTGTGGGTCGGTTTAGGATGGGAAATGCCAGCGGCCCGGCAGATGAACAGCCTGTTCATATCGTTACCCTCGATTCCTTTTCGATCGGCAAATATGAGGTTACGGTGGCTGAATTCCGGTTTTTTGCAGAAGAAAGCGGCTATGTGACCGATGCTGAAAAAGCAGGCGGCAGCAACGTTGCACCCGATCTGAGCTTCCGGAAAGGGGTAAACTGGCGCTGCGGCCCTACGGGCGCACTCAGGCCTGCCTCCGAAGACAAGCACCCTGTAGTGCATATAAGCTGGAACGATGCGACCGCCTATTGTGCCTGGCTGAGCAAGCGCAGCGGATATACCTGTCGCCTGCCCACCGAGGCAGAGTGGGAATATGCCGCCAGAGGCGGGCAGTGGGAAGACAAGCCCAGCATGAACTATTCCGGTTCCCGCCGCCCCGAAGATGTGGCGTGGTTTATTGAAAACAGCTCTTCCTATACCCAGCCTGTGGGCCGCAAGCTCCCCAACCGCCTTGGCATCTACGACCTCAGCGGCAACGTATGGGAGTGGTGTTCAGACGTTTACGGGCCATATCCGGAGAGCGAAGTGCACAATCCGAAGGGAGCAACAGACGGAGACAAACGCATCGGCAAGGGCGGGGGATTTTCGGGTACCCGCGATCAGTTGGTACTCACCCGGCGCTTTCCATCAGATCCCGGCTACAGCGATATGGCAACGGGATTCCGGGTGGTGAGGGAAAAATGAGCTGGCAGATTATTCTCTCAATTCAAGTTTCCTCCCTATCTTAGCCGGGCAAACTTCCCGCTCATGTCCCGCCTCCTCCTGCTTCTTCTCCTGTTGTGCTGCGCGGCAACTGCTGTGTTGGGTCAAAACGACAGCCTCTCCAGTCCCGGCGGCAGCGACCCCGATGTGGACCGCGCCATCGAAGACCTCATCATCAATGTGGAGAGCGACGAGCAGGTGGACTACACCTTTATTACTGACTATCTCGAAGAGCTGTTAAAGGAGCCGCTGAACCTCAACGACGCCACCCGCGACGAGCTGATCCGGCTGCCCGGCATGAGCGACCTGCTGGCACAGGCACTGATAGACTATGTGAGCAACTTTGGCAAACTGACTTCTGTGTATGAACTTCAGGCGGTGCCTGGTTACAGGCAGGAGGTGATCGAAGGGATTTTGCCCTACATTACCGTCGAAGAGAGCCGCGCCAAAGACATTTCTCCCGGGAAAAAACATGCCGCCGGGCCTCCGCTTTCCGAGTTGCTCAATGGCACCCGCTACGAACTGATGACCCGCCTCTCCTGGATCGCCGAAGAGCAGGCCGGATATAGCGAAGATACCACCCGCACCCGCTACCTGGGGTCGCAATACCGCAGTTTTACCCGCTTCCGGGCGCGCTACGGCCAGAACTTCAGCATCGCCCTCACAGGCGAAAAAGACCCCGGCGAGCAGATGCGCTGGGCGCCCGATCAGAAACAATATGGCTATGACCTCCTTTCCGGTCACATTGCCATTATGAACTACGGCCCCCTCAAGCGCCTGGTGATCGGCGACTACAACATGCAGGGCGGGCAGGGCCTGATCCTCTCGCGGGGTCTTGGATTTGGTAAAGGCGCAGCGACCATCACCGGGGCCAAAATGCCCAACAGCGGCCTGCTGCCCTATGCTTCGGTGAATGAAAACCAGTTTATGCGCGGGGCCGCAGCTACCTGGGCCTTTGGCGATGTTTATGTAACAGGTTTATTTTCAAGGCTATACGTAGATGCTACCGTAGCCGATCAGGACAGCCTCACCGCCGAGGTGATACTGGCTTCGGGCCTGCAACTGAGCGGCCTTCACCGCACCGAGTCTGAGCTGAGCAACCGCCGCTCGATTCTGGAGACCATCACCGGAGGCCGTGTCGAATGGCGCAGACCTGCTTTTACCCTCGGCGCGACGCACTACAACCAGCAGTTCAGCAGCGAAATCAACCGCCCGGTCAATGACTATAACCAGTTTGACTTTCGCGGCGACCGCAACTATGTGAGCGGCCTGGACTTCGACTGGATCGTACGGAACTTCAACTTTTTTGGTGAGGTGGCACGCTCGCGCTCGGGCGGCCTCGCAGGCGTGGCGGGTCTGATGGGCAGCATCGCCCCGACGGTGGATGTGTCGGTGGTGGCGCGGCACTACGACAAAGATTTTCACAGCCAGAAAGCCTATGTATTTGCCGAGCGGCCCACCTCTGCCCAGAACGAAACCGGCGTGTATTTCGGGCTTCGCATTGCGCCCAACCCCAAATTTGAGTGGAACAGCTATTTCGACCAGTTTTATTTTCCGTGGAATAAATTCGGCTCCTCCTACCCTTCCTATGGCTGGGAGTTTATGACCCAGATGGACTACAAACCCCGCCGGGGCACCCTGCTGTACCTGCGCTACCGCACCGACCACAAAGAGCTGGATGCCGATACCTT
>RDXT01000052.1 GCA_004292985.1 Bacteroidota bacterium | reverse complement strand
GCTGATGCAATTATTTAAAGATGAATCCTATCTGCGTCAGGCACTTACGCGTACCCGCGAGGCTGGGCTTACTCCTCTCCAAACTACCTGAGCCATGCGCACCCAACACACTCTTTACACCTTTGACCAGTACCCGCTGGCTCTCACCCGCTTCCTGCCGGAGGTGGCACCATCGGGGCAGGTATTGCTGATCGGCAGTGCAACAGCTGTGCCCCAGACCTACTATGAGGCTTTTTGCAAGTGGCTGGCCGCGCAGGGGCATGTGGTATATACGTTTGATTACAGAGGCATAGGGCGTTCGAAACCTGTCACTTTGCAGGGATTTGAAGCCACAATGAGCGACTGGGGGGCACAGGACCTCGACGCCATGATTTCGTATGTGCGCAGAGAACACCCGGATGCAAGCCTCACCTATGTGGGACACAGTGTCGGTGGACAATTGCCCGCCCTGACCCCCGAAAGCCGCCATTTTGAGCGGGTTTTGCTCATTGCGTCGCAGATCGGGTACCGCCGCAACTGGCCCGTTCCCCAGCGATGGGGCTTCGATGTGGTGCTTAATCTGATTATGCCCCTGAGTTCCCGGCTCTACGGCTATTTTCCGGGTAGTAAACTGGGTATTTTCCACGATCTACCCAAAGATGTAGCCCTGGAGTGGGCGCGATGGTGCCGCACCAAAGGCTATCTGTTTGCGCTTATTCCCCGGACGTATCTGGCTCATATTGAAGCATCTGTGTTTTCTCTTAGCTTTACCGACGACCTTTTTGCTCCTGAAAAAGCAGCCAAAGACCTGCTTTCCCACTACAAAAACTGCCACATTGAATACCGGAGTGTTCGTCCCGCAGATGCAGGGGTAAAAAAGATCGGACACTTTGGGTTTTTCCGGAAACGATTTGCAGATTCGCTCTGGCCCCTTGTCGCTGCCTGGCTGCAGCAACCGCTTACCCGCACCACCTCTCATTCATCTGCCCTATGAACCCTTACGACTACAGCCCCCGCGCACTGATTACAGAGATTGCTCCGGCCTTACTGGCTCAGCTTCAGGAAGATACGCCCCGCCTTTGGGGTAAAATGTCTGCGCAGCACATGGTCGAGCATGTATCGCTGCTGTTTTATATCTCCCGGCTGGAATCCCCGAGGCACATCTTTACCCCGGAAGAATTGATCGAAAAAGCGAAGCGGTTTTTGTGGAATGAAAAGCCTTTTCGCCAAAACACCGTAGGTCCGGGCCTGCCCGAGGAGCCTATGCCCCTGCGCTTTTCTTCGCTCGATGAAGCCAAGGGGCGACTCATAGACAGCATCGGTGCCTATTACCAGTTTTTTGAAGAGAATCCGGACAAAAAAACCATCCATCCGGCATTTGGTTATCTGAACATGGAAGAGTGGGAGCGCTTTCACTACAAGCATATCATTCACCACTTTACGCAGTTCAGCCTGATCGAAATGATTGCGCCGGAACAAGTATAGCATTCATTATCAAGCCATTACCCGCCAAAAAAATCCCTGTTTATGCCGACATACCGTTTTTGTCCTGTCTGCGCCACAGCCCTTGTCCCAGCCATTCATGGAGGCAAAGAGCGTGTGGGCTGTCCTTCCTGCGGGTGGGTGTTCTGGGATAATCCGGTACCTGTCGTGGCGGCTATTGTCGAGCGGAACGGGCATGTGCTTCTGGTTCGCAGCCACGGCTGGCCCGAAACATGGTATGGTCTGGTTACCGGATTTCTGGAAAAAAAGGAGAGCCCCGCTGAGGCTGCTCTCCGGGAAGTGGAAGAGGAAACCGGTCTGAAAGCAGAAATGGGTGCTTTTATCGGAATGTATCCCTTCGAGCGCATGAACCAGATCATTATGGCCTACCATGTAACAGCCCACGCAGGCGACATTACGCTTGATACAGAGGAACTTGCAGGATACAAAGAAGTGCCTTTGGAGGAGGTGACTCCCTGGGCGGCAGGTACAGGCTATGCCCTCCGCGACTGGCTTCGCAGCCGGGGCATAGAGCGTGAGGTGCGGCCTTTTTCCTGAAAGACTACTCTTCCAGATACACCCATTCTATCCGCTTTTCGCCTCCTTCTATATGCAGGATGGCCAGCGAAATCGGCAAATGAAATCGCCGGGGGCCCGCACTTCCCGGATTGAGGTACAATACGCCGTCTCTTGTCTCCGAAAAAGGCTGGTGGCTGTGTCCATAGATAACTACCTGAATGCCAGCCGATACCGGATCGAGGTCCAGCCACTCGCGGGCGTGTACGAGATAGAAAATCGTACCTTCCAGCTCAGCGATTGCAGTGGCCGGGAGCTGCATCAGGGCTTCGCTGCGGTCCACGTTTCCCCGTATGGCGATCACCTGTGCGATTTTCTCCAGCTCATGCAGGATGCTGATATGCCCCAGGTCGCCGCTGTGCAGGATATAATCCACCCCCTGAAGGGCCGCCACAGCGCCGGGTCGCAGCAGGCCATGTGTATCCGAAATAATGCCTAATTTCATTCTAATTCGATGATTCTCAGGTGATCCAGCATGGCGCGGTTTACCTCGGTATTCATGTTTTTGTTCCAGGACTCGAGCGAAATGCTCAGGGTATGCGCGCCCGCTTCAAGGTCCAGAATGATGCCATTGGAGTATCCCCAGTCTGACCATTCGTCTGTGCCGCGCTGCGGAAAAACCCAGGTTCCCACATAGGCGCTATCCACGCTGAGGCTGCGCAGGGCGCACTTATTGTCGGTATTCCAGGGGCCGCTGCCATTGGAGTAGCGCACGTCGAGCAGGTATTTTCCACTTCGGGGCACGTTGACCGGAATCCGGATGCTGCGGTTTTGGGTGGTGGTGATTTCGACGAATCCACTCCCTGAAAAACCCTCGAAGGGCAGCGAAGAACGTGTGGCAAAGCCTTCTGTTTCAATGACTTGCACACGATTTTCAGGGACTACCCACAGCGGTTCGCTGGCAAAAGAAGACAGGCCTGCAGCGCCCTCTGCAATTACCTGGTAGGAGGCTGTTTCGTCTGGTTTAATTTCATGGCTTACAGAAGCAGTGCTGGCGGCTTTTTGGCCATTTTTGTATAAAACATAGGATGTTGCGCCCGGGACCACTTCCCAGGAAAGGGTTGTTCCGCTGAGCTTCAGTTGCGGATTGGGCAGAGAAAAGGCATTCGGAACGAGATTAATGCCGGCATCGCTGAAGCTATTGTTTGCCATCACAATCTGAATCTCATGTTTGCCAGTGATATCGCCGGGTAAAAAGGCATTTTCAAGGATTTCTCCATCCATTGTAATGCTTTTGACCTGATTTCCGTGGCCTTCTACGGTAATATCGAGCGTAGCATTCCGGTAGCGGAAGTTACTCAGTTTTTTTGTCCCTTCATAGCTGGCCGGAATGGCAGGCTGGAAGCGGATGCCTCCTTTTTCGAAGCTCATTCCCATAAATACCCGATGCACCATCGCCAGATTGCCTGCCATGCTCCATAACATCCGGTCAGAATTGATCTCCGTGCCCAGAAAGTCGCCGGATTCTGCCACGAAGTTCTCATAATTCGTAAGAAAAAGCCCCCCTGCGCGGTATATGGCTGCCAACCCGTGCGTAAGCGCCTGTTCGTTTCCCGCTTTGGCCGCTGCGAGGTTCCAGTAGGCCTGGACAAAGGGCCATATACCATTATTATGATAGGGAGAAATGCCGGGAATCTGCGGGTAAATGCAGGTAGTGCCAAACCCGGTGACAGGCGACTTTTCAAAAATCTGTTTCGCCTGCGCCGGATCAGCCACATCAAACAGCACAGCCAGGGCCTCTCCAAGTGCCTCAAAGCGGGGCGAAAGCATCAGATCGGGCCGCCCGTAGAGATATTGACCGTAAAATCCTTTGTCCGCCATCCACAGATGCGCATTGATGCCTTTTTTGAGGGTCTCCGCGCGCTGGCGGTAATCGCCCGCAGGCTCGCCCAGTTCCTCAGCCATTTCGGCCAGAATCATATGTATCTGATAATGAACGACATTCGTCCCCAGATTTTGCGAAACATAAATATCCATGTTCGACATCCACTTGGGATAGGTCTGCTCCCGCCAGTCCAGAAAAGACGATTCACCCCGGTACATACCTGTTTCAGGCGAAAAAAGCACTTTTGCATCATCTTCCGCCGTGTTTTTAATGATGGCAAATGCCTGTCTGAGCCAGTTTCGGTCGCCCGTAACCTTGTAGATCTCCCAAGCGGCGAGCGCCCAGGTTGTTCGGTCCGAGGACACAGGCCATGCGCCTCCCGATCCGGTATCCTGAATAATCCGGTCCCGCTTTACCTTTTTCATCAGGCTG
>RDXT01000051.1 GCA_004292985.1 Bacteroidota bacterium | reverse complement strand
CACTGTCTTCATCCGAAATGAGGTAGATACCTTTGCCATCGGGCGTGAAGCGGGCACGGCCATAGGCAATCTGTTTTTTTACCGGATTGATCTGCTCTGTTTTTCCGCTGGCGATGTCCAGCAGGTAGAGATAGGACTCGCGCACCGATACATTGCGCCCGATGATCAGTTTGGACTCGTCGGTAGACCAGTCCTGGGCAGACCAGGAGCCATTGGCTTCATAGACCATTTTTGCCTGGCCAGGCTCGGCAAGGGAGGCTATGTAGATATCGCCATCGCGGCCATTGCGGCGGTTGCTGCTGTAGGCGAAGCGGTCGCCTTTGCGGCTCCACAGCGCACCGCTGTGACGCGACTTGCCATCGCTGAGCAGTTTTGAGCTGCCATCGTTGCGGTCGTAATAATAAATCTGGAAATTTTCATTGCCGCCCGCATCGCGCACGTAGCTGAAGCCATTGCGTGCCGGGTCAGGACATACCTGAGCGCCTGTTACCGGCTCGCGGAAAAAAGTCACCTGCTCCCGCATAGCGCCGGGCGCAGCCACATGGTGAATCTGCACCACCTCACCAAATCGGGTACCGATGTACAGGCCACCCCGTGGGTCCCAGTCGGCGAGTGAAGCGCTGCGGGTGTTCTGGTAGCGGTCGAGTTGTTCAATCAGATCTGCCGGCAGTTCGGGCAGGCCGTCGAGGACCAGATTGCCGGACTCGCGCTTCTGAGCCTCTGCGGGGACCGAAAAAAGCCCGCTAAGCACTATGCATAGAATGACAGGTAGGAATTTGAGCATAAGAATACATATTTGATTGCTCTAAAGATACAGGATACGCTTGAATGGACAACCTGATTGCCGTAATTTGCAGCGAAAGCTGAGCCGCATATATGAAAGTTTATCGCTCCCTGGCGGAATACGAAAAAAGCGAGCGCACCCTCGCGACCATGGGCACCTTTGACGGGATCCACCTGGGCCATAAGGCGCTGCTCAACCGGATACGGACCGAAGCCGAAGCGGTGGGTGGTGAAACCCTGCTGATCACCTTCGATCCGCACCCGCGACTGGTGCTGTTTCCTGAAAATAACCCCCTTCGCCTGCTGCAAACCCTGGAGGAAAAGATAGAGACCCTGAGCTCCTACGGCCTCGACAAGCTGCTGATTATTCCCTTCACCAAAGAGTTTTCGCGGATTCCTTCACACCTGTTTATCAAGGAAATCCTGGCCGAAGGGGTGGGCATGCGCAAAATTATCATTGGCTACGACCACCGCTTCGGAAAAAACCGCACGGGCGGCGTAGAGGAGCTACAGCAGTTTGCCCCGCAATATGGCTACGAAGTAGAGGAAATCCCTGCCCGCACCATAGACGACATTAATATCAGCAGTTCCAAAATCCGCAAGGCGCTGACGGAAGGCGATGTAACGGCTGCGCAGCGTTTTCTGGGCTACGCCTATTCTTTTTCCGGAACGGTCATTCACGGCGAAAAGCAAGGCCGCCTGCTCGGCTACCCCACAGCAAACCTGGCACCCGAAGACCCGCTCAAGCTAATCCCCGGCGATGGCATTTACTTCGTGCGCGCGCTGGTGGGGGGACAATGGTACTATGGCATGATGAGCATCGGCAAAAAGCCTACGATGGGCGAGTTTGCCCGTGGCTACGAGGTCAATCTGTTTGATTTTGAAGGAGATATCTACGGGCAGGTGGTGCGGGTCGAATTTCTGGAGTGGATCCGGGGGGAGAAAAAATTTGACTCGCTGGAGGCGCTCATCGCAGCGATAGATGGGGATAAGGCATTTTGTATGGAGCGGATCGGGGTGTGAAGTGTGGGGTTCACGCAGATGCCACAGGCATGCCTTCGGCAGATAGAGAGAAGCAGAGACGCAAAGATGAATTCAAACCTCTGCGTCTCTGCTCCTTTGCGACCTCCGCGTGAAAAAACACTGTTTCAAGTCGGAGACCACTCAACCAATCCGCTCGAAGCGGGTATAAGGAACCAGCGCCGCCGGAATCCGGACCGAGCCATCTGCCTGCTGGTGGTTTTCGAGCAGCGAAGCCACGATGCGGGGCAAAGCCAGGGCGCTGCCGTTGAGCGTATGCGCAAGCTGGGTTTTCTTTTCCTTGTCGCGGTAGCGAAGCTTGAGGCGGTTGGACTGAAAAGTCTCAAAGTTGCTCACAGAGCTTACTTCGAGCCAGCGCCCCTGCGCGGCACTCCACACTTCGAGGTCATAGGTCTTGGCAGAAGCGAAACTCATGTCTCCGGTGCAGAGCAGCAGGCGGCGGAAGGGAAGCTCCAGCGCCGTGAGCAGACTTTCGACATGAGCCACCATCTGTTCGAGCACTTCATACGACTGCTCCGGATGTACGATCTGCACCAGCTCCACTTTGTCAAACTGATGCAGGCGGTTGAGGCCCTTCACATCCTTGCCATAGGAACCGGCTTCGCGGCGGAAGCAGGGCGTATAACCACAGTTTTTGACAGGCAACGCATCTTCAGCCAAAATTTCGTCCCGGTAGATGTTGGTGATCGGAACTTCGGCCGTGGGGATGAGGTAAAAGTTATCTTCGTTGATGAAGTACATCTGCCCCTCCTTATCCGGAAGCTGCCCGGTACCGAAGCCCGAAGCGGCATTTACGACCAGTGGCGGCTGCACCTCGCTGTATCCGGCCTCTCCGGCGCGGTCGAGAAAAAAGCCGATGAGCGCCCGCTGCAACTGAGCGCCTTTACCTTTATATACAGGAAAACCCGCACCCGTGATTTTGACGCCAAGTTCCCAGTCAATAATGTCGTGTTTGCGCGCCAGTTCCCAGTGAGGAATGGCCGGGAAGTCAAATGTAACCTGTATATCATTTTGATACACAGTCAGGTTGTCGCTGGCCTCTCTGCCATCCGGCACACTGGTGTGGGGGACATTGGGCAGGGACACAAGCTGATCCTGAATGGCAGGCTCGACAGCGGCCAGTTCTTCCTCCAGTGATTTGATCTGCTCCTTGGCCTGCGTACTGGCCGATTTGGCGAGTTCGGCCTCTTCTTTTTTGCCCGACTGCATCAGTTGCCCGATGGATTTCGCCGCCAGATTCATCTCACTGCGGAGCTTTTCCAGCTCTGTGAGGATTTTACGCCGTTTTTCATCCAGCTCCAGAATCTGGGCTACGGCTTCGCGCGCGTGTCCTGCCCGCTTGCGCGTGAGGGCTACTACGACTTCTTCTGCCTGTGTGCGGATACGTTGTATCTCCAGCATGTCCCGTAAATTTGGCGGCAAGTAACAAAAAGGCTGTCACTTTCGTATGAGAGAGACAGTACAATTTTACATGGGATACGAACAATTTTTGGAAAACAAGAGTTTGTTTTCGTAGATTTGTATCGCATTCACTCATTTGATACCGGCCTCTCAAGATCCCTTCTTCCTGACCGGTTTTCTCCAATCCTCCTTTTCTCCAATTTCCCATCTGATCGGGTCCGCACGGATTCCATCTTTCTTAGACAATCAACTTCCCTTTATGTACGATATCATCGAACTGAATAATCAGGACGTTTCCGAGTTACGTGAGATTGCAAAACGTATGGAGATCGGAGAGTACGAAAAGCTGGGCAAACAAGACCTTATTTTCAAAATTCTGGACAAACAAGCCCTCAGTGGCAGCCAGCGCGAACAGCAACCCCGCCGCCAGGCCCCCAGCCGCAAATCGCAGATTGTAGATCTCTTCCCGCTCGACTTTCCTTACGAAGAAGATAAAGAAAATCGCCCGCCCGTCATTCGCCAGGAGCCTCAGAAAGAGGTAAGCGAACCCATTGTTGCCGAAGAACAACAACAGGAACAGCCTGTGGCACGCAAACGCGGCCGCCCGCCCCGTATCACCGTTGAAGATAAAGTAAAAGAGGAGCCGGTCGTCTCTTCACAGCCTGAACCAGAACCCCAGGCCGAAGAGCAAGCCCGTGAGCCTCAGGAAGATGGCTATGACCGCCGCCGCGGACGCCGCAAACGCCTGCCGCAAGAGCAGGAAACCGCCGTGCCTCCGGTCGTCGCCGAAGTCTCCAGCCAGTTACCCGAATTGCTGCCGCCCCCACGTCCGGAGCCACAAAGACAAGGACGATTTGACCGCCAGCAGCAAGAACGCCAGCAGCAAGACCAGCAGCAGCCCCGCAACGAGCGCCAGGACCAGCAGCAGCAACAGCAGGGCCGCGAACCCTATCGCCAGGATCAAAACCGCAACGAGCGTCAGGACCAGCAGCAACAACAGCAAGGCCGCGAACCTTATCGCCAGGACCAGCAGCAGGGCCGCGATTTTAACCGCCGCGACAACCGCCAGGAC
>RDXT01000050.1 GCA_004292985.1 Bacteroidota bacterium | reverse complement strand
CCCCGCATTTTTCTGCTGGACGCGAATAAAAAGATCATGGCCAAGCAGATCAGTGTGTTTCAGCTTCAGGAAATCCTGAACCGGGAACTTGGTCTGCCTGCCCCTGAACCGGAAGAAGGCGCGGAAGAAGAAATACCCGAGGACTGATCAGAGCAGCTTCTCGATAGCTGCAATCACCTCAGGCTCTTTTACGGTAGTGCGGGAGTGGATAAACTGCACCGCATTCCCTTCTTTATCAATCAGATACTTCGAAAAGTTCCAGTCGGGAGATTCGCCGGTTTCGCTTTTCAGCCATTTATACAGGGGGTGGGCATTCCATCCCTTAACAGAAATTTTGGCGAACATCTGGAAACTCACCCCATAATTTTTCTGGCAGAACTGGGCGATATTTTCATTGGAACCCGGCTCCTGGAAGAGGAAATTATTGGCCGGAAAGCCCAGGACCACAAGCCCCTGAGACTCATATTTTTCATGAAGCGCCTGTAAATCAGCGTATTGTGGAGTGAGTCCGCACATGCTGGCCGTATTAACCACCAGCACTACCTTCCCTTTGTAGTCGGCCAGGCTTTTTTGCTGACCATCGAGGGTTTCCATTGTAAAGTCGTAGAGGCCCGCAGGCGCTGAAACAGGTTTCATATTCAAGGTTTGACTGGTAACGTAAATGACTGCACCCAAAGATGCGAGTAGCAATAAGAGTTTCATAGGGTTTTTCATAGTAACAGGCGGTGGAGAGAGATTGTTTTGTAGGTTTGTATGACTTTTATCAACCCATCATTCATGGCTAAGATTATCCGTCGCGAACAGGGCGAAAACGTACAGATCACCGACCTGGGGAAGGCAGCGCCTGCGGGAGTGCTTCCTTTTGATGCCTCCGAAGCGACCCGCCTGATCCGTCAGCGGCGTTCGATTTTTCCTGAAGCTTTTTCGGGCGAGCCTGTCAGCCGCGAAGACATCGAGCTGATGCTCGAAAACGCCCACTGGGCGCCCACCCACGGACGTACCGAACCCTGGTTTTTCAAGGTGTTCACAGGCGAAGGACTGCGCCGTTTTGGCCAGGCCCACGCCACGCTGTACCAGCAGCACACCGCTCCGGAGAACTTCAAGCAGGAAACCTTCGACAAACTGGCCCAGCGGCCCACGGAGTGCTCGCACCTGATTGTGATCTGCATGAAGCGGGGCGAAAATCCCAAAATTCCGGTGATGGAAGAGGTCGAAGCGGTCGCCTGCGCGGTGCAAAACCTCCATCTGACGGCCACAGCCCTGGGCCTGGCAGCTTATTGGGGCAGCGGAGGCATGACCTACCACCCTGCGATGCGGGAATGGCTGGGATTGGGTGCCGATGACCAGTGTCTGGGCCTGTTTATGGTCGGAAAACCGAAGGCAGCCTGGCCCGAAGGCAAGCGAAAGGCTGACTGGCGCGATAAAGTAGAGTGGAACGAGGCCTAACAGACCTCAGACCCCTACATACGAGTTGAGCATGATCGGCATGATCAGCATCAGCACGTTTTCTCCTTCTTCCTGTACATTGGGCAGAATAATGCCGGCACGGTTAGGCTCCGACATCTCCAGGATCACCTCTTCCGTGTCGGCATTGGCGATCACATCGAGGAGGAGGGCTGCATTGAAGCCGATCTCCATGTCTTTGCCTTCGTAGTGGCACTTGAGGCTTTCGCGGGCTTCGTTGGCGAAGTCGGGATCCTCGGAAGAGATTTCCAGTTGACTGCCTTTGAGGGTAAAGCGTACCTGGTGGGTGCTTTTATTCGCGAAAATATTTACCCGGCGGAGGGCACCCATCAGCTCTTGTCTTGCGATGAAGAGTTTGTTGGGGTTTTCGGTCGGGATTACGTTTTCGTAATTGGGGTATTTCTGATCAATCAGGCGACAAACGAGCAGCACGTGGTCGGTGCGGAAAAAGGCGTTGTTGTCGTTGTATTGAATAATGATGTCGCGGTTGTCGTTGGGATCGAGGGAGCTTTTGAGCAGGTTAAGGGCCTTTTGGGGCACAATGAAGCTCGTAGGCTGTGGCACCGTGACATCGAGGCGGCGGTAGCGCACCATGCGGTGGGCATCGGTCGCTACAAAGGTAGCTGCATGGGCCTTGAGGTCGAAAAACATGCCATTGAGGGCGGCTTTGTCTTCGTCGGTAGAGGCTGCGAAGAGGGTTTTGCTCACGGCTTTGAGGAGCACATGGGCGGGCATATGCAGGGACTCGGTGCGGTCAGGCTGCGGAATGATGGGGAAATCTTCGCCGTTTTCACCTGAAATCTTGTATTTACCCGTTTCGGAGGCGATTTCTACGCCATAGGTCTGCTCGTCCACAATAAAGGTGAGCGGCTGTTCGGGCAGCGCTTTCAGAATATCGAGCAGAATGCGGGAAGGGATAGCCACTTTCACCGCATTGCCCCGCGACTCCACACCCAGGCGGGTTTGCATAGAGATTTCCAGGTTGGTCGTGGAGACCGTAAGGGTCTGGCCGTCCACTTCAAAGAGGAAATTCTCGATGATGGGCAATACCGAACGGGAAGGGATGGCTCCCGAAATCCGGCTCAGTTGCCGCTGAAGCGCTGCTGAGGAGACGATAAAATTCATATTCTGCGCAGATTAAAGGGGGTAGGGGCGATAGCCGGGTTCGGCACACACCTTAAAGCAAATTTAGTACAAGTTTAGGGATTTGGGAAAAAAATTTCAGGGGAGGGGTGGGCGGGGGAGGAGGGAATAGGGGGAATAAGGGAGTTCAGGCCGAAGGCTATTCCCACTCATCTCTCATCTTTTTTTGAATGGCGAGCGGTTCTTCTTTCAGTTTGAGGATACCACAGTATTTGAGGGTGTCAACACCACGTGCGCGAAAGACCTTTCCCAGAATCTCAGCCATTTGCTCGCGGGTTGTATGTTGTGTGAGGATAACTACCATTTGGCTATCATTGTAACAGTTTAAATATAAGCAGGCGAAGGCAAAGATGCAAATGTTTGCCAGAAAGGAAAAGGCACTCCGGCACCTCTTTACAAGATTTTGCGTATTTTGCCTGTCCGATCAAAAGGCAGACAATGGAGGACGCACTCAAAGCCAAAACACACTATACCCTCTCCGAATATATTGAATATGAGGAGCATAGCCCTATTCGCTCGGAGTACTACCAGGGCGAGTTGTTTGCTATGGCTGGGACCAGCGACGTGCATAACCGTATTGCCCAGAACCTGACTTTCGCATTGAGGACGGCTACCAAAGGAGGACTTTGTGAGGCATATATTGAAAATGTTAAGGCCGAACTGGTACCCGACGAATTCTATTGCTATCCCGACGTGATGCTCACCTGCGACCCGCGCGACAAGCAGGACCGCTATATCAAACGCTATCCCCGCATCATTGCGGAGGTGCTTTCGCCTGGCACAGAGTCGTATGACCGCAACAAAAAGCAACCCCATTACCTCCGCCTTCCTACCTTGCAGGCCCTTCTGCTGATCTCTCAGTCGGCGATACAGGTCGAGCTGTTTTTGCGAAAAGGCGGGGACTGGGTCTATTCTTTCTATACATCAAGAGCAGATGTGCTTCAGATAGATGGGATAGAGATGACAGTGGCAGACCTGTATGAGGGCGCAAACCTGGTGGAGCTGATCGAGAGGGAAGCCTAAGAGACCCCCTTTTCTGCCATCTTATTTCTTCCTTCGGCAAACCCTTCGGCTTTTCGGTAGTTTTTTAGTAGCCTTGCAAAATGATCCTACTGTAACTAACTGCTATCCAGCTTGAAGATGAGACAACTTTACCCATTCCGTGCGGCGCTACTGATGGTGCTCGCCCTGGGTCTGGCATGTACCCCTGCCTTTGCCCAGAAAAAAAAGAAAAAAGAGGAGCCCGCCGTTACCCCTCCGGTGCCGCCTGCTCCCAAGGTGAACCGCGACTCGATTATGCCTTATGAACAGGTGATTACGGCCAAAGCGGTGTCAGATCAGGGCCTGTTTGCCATTCATAAAATCGGGGCTAAATACTACTTCGAAATCCCTGACAGCCTTCTGAATCGCGAAATTCTGGTCGTAAGCCAACTTTCCGGTTCAGTAGAAGGCCTGTTTTTTGGTGGAGCGGGCCTCACCACGCGCCCCCAACAGGTGGTGCGCTTTCAGAAGCAGGGCGATTTTCTGCTCATGCGCTCGGTGTCTCACAACAGCGTGGCATCGGAGGAAAAACCCATTTACCAGTCGGTGCGGAACAACAATTTCGAGCCGGTGATCATGAGTTTTCCGATCAAAGCCCTCGCCAGAGACTCGGCCAGCAAAGACTCGACAGCTTATGTGATCGAGCCGGGC
>RDXT01001037.1 GCA_004292985.1 Bacteroidota bacterium | reverse complement strand
ACAGTGCAGGTAACCAACATAGACGGCTGTACAGATGCGGATACTGTGGTGTTGCTGATTACGCCTTCTCCAAGTGTGGACCTGGGCAACGACAGCTCAGCCTGTAACTCGATCGTACTGGATGCCGGTAACCCCGGTGCCCAATACATCTGGTCGAATGGCTTTACCGCACAGGCTGTTACCGTTTCTCAAAGCGGAAGCTACTCTGTCCTGGTAACCGCTCTCGGCTGTACTTCAGCAGATACGGTGAATGTGACCATCCTGCCTTCTCCTGTTGTGGAACTGGGTCAGAACCAGACCACCTGCGACCCGATCACTCTTAATGCGGGTTCTGCGGGAGCCAGCTATCTCTGGTCCACAGGAGCTACCACGCAGAGCATTTCTGTAACTCCTCCGACCGGAGGCAGCAGCATCGTAAGCGTTACGGTAACGGGCGCTAACGGCTGCGTGAGCACGGACAATGTGACCATCAACGGTGGTACGCCTCCGGTATTTAACCTGGGTGCGGATGTAACTGCCTGCGACTCTACGCTGCTGAATGTGGGTATTCCTGCGGCCAGCTATCAGTGGAGCAACGGCGCTACCGGACAGACCCAGTTTGTCTATGCCAGCGGTACCTACTCCGTGACGGTAACCGATGCGATTGGTTGCGATGCGACAGACAGCGTAGGGGTAACGATCAACCTGACTCCTGATGCGCTGGCGACCTTCGAGAACAACAACTACGACTTCACGGTGAACTTCGTCAACCAGTCTGTTCCTGCTACCGGAGCTACCTATAGCTGGGACTTTGGTGATGGCAGCGCACCGAGCAATGATGTCAACCCAGTGCATACCTACGCTGATCCAGGCTCTTTCCTTGTGATTCTGTCGGTGACAAATGACTGCGGTACGGACAAGTACGAGTTCCTGGTAGGCGGCGTAAGCATTGACAATGAGGCCTTTGGCCGCAGCCTGAGCATTTATCCCAACCCAACCGACGGTCTCTTCTCCCTGCTGGGCGAAGACATGCATGCTGAGAACCTGAGCATT
>RDXT01000049.1 GCA_004292985.1 Bacteroidota bacterium | reverse complement strand
ATCCCGCAGACCGCCTCCGCATCTGTTTTGAGTACCTCCTCCAGATTGTCATTCGATGCACCCATAAAAAAGGAGTAATTCGCCGCCGAAACCTCTGCTGCCCGGCGGTATTTCGCCTCCAGAAGCTCTTGTGTGAGCGTTTGGGGCTGTGTATTGGGCATTTCCATGTAGGACGTTACCCCTCCGGCCACCGCAGCGCGGGACTCTGTGTAGAGGTCGCCCTTATGCGTAAGGCCCGGCTCCCGGAAGTGCACCTGGTCATCTATCACCCCCGGCATCAGCCATTTGCCACGGGCATCGAGGGTCGTATCTGCAATGAGGCCAAGATCAGGGCCTATCCGGTAAATGATTCCATCCCGGACGAATACATCCGCCTCGCGGATGACCCCCTCATTGACTATTTGCGCATGACGGATCAGGATGCTGGACATAGAAATAAAATTAGGTAAATTTCAGGCTTCGATGGAGTGTTTCAGTTCGCGCACCTCAGTTTGCCTGGGTTGAAGGACTTCTTTGAAAATGGCAAGTGCCAGCCAGGGTTTACTGTTGCTGCCGCAGGTAAAAAAATCGGCAGAAGCATAGCCCTTTTCTGGCCAGGTATGAATGGACAAATGACTTTCACTGAGCAACAATATAGCTGTAACTCCCTGAGGATCAAACTGATGACTCATTTCACCCAGCACATGCACATCCGCCGCCTTCGCAGCCTTATGCAGCAGTTGCAGCAAAGCCTCCCGGTCATTCAGCCTGTCATAGGCACAGCCCCTCATTTCAATCACGAGGCGTAAGCTATCCACCGCCATTAGGGTAATTTTTCGTTAGGTAAATATACAAGATCGCAGACTCCTGCAAATATAAACCCAGATGAAGCATTTTTTTACGTACGTATTTCTGCTTTTTACCCTGCCCCTGTTTGCCCGCACCTATCCCGGCAACCCCCATGCTCCTCAGAAAGTGACGTGTATCGTGCTCAGTGCCGTAACGGTCACACCTGAGCACTGCGGACAGGCAGACGGCAGCATCAGCCTGGTACACGATGGCACCGCGCCTTTTACCTATACGTGGTCGCACAATGCAAGCCTGAACACCAGCAGCGCCACCGGGCTGGCCGCAGGTTCTTATACCATCCAGATCCGGGACAACAATGGCTGCTCAGCCGATACGGTCGTAACACTTGCCGCCGCTGCTCCTGTACAACTGCTGGCCACTACCATCCCCGACACCTGCGGTACTGGCAAAGGCTCCGCAACGGTGAGTGTAGCTTCGGGGGGCGTAGCGCCCTTTACCTTTCTCTGGGACCCCGTTGCAGGCAACCAAAATACCCCCACGGCCAGCGGCCTTGCACCCGGCGGCTACGCAGTGCAGGTCAGCGATGCCGAAGGTTGCACCTCCACCCTCGTTGTACAGGTGGGAAATGTCAGCAATGGCCTTACGGTTCAGATCAATACGCAGCCGCTCACCTGTTTTGGCGACAGCAGCGGCGCTGCCTCGGCCGTGCCTGCGGGCGGCTCCGGCGGATACCAGTACCAGTGGACGGTCTTCGGCAGCACTACTGTCGTAGGCACAGACTCCGTAGTCAATGGCCTGGCAGCAGGCGGCTATACCTTAACCCTTACTTCAGGTCAGGGCACAGGCTGCCGCATCAGCCGCACATTCAGCGTGCGCCAGCCCACCCAGGTACTCCCCAATGCCAGCATCAGACCCGCATCGGGCTGCCGCCTTACCGATGGCGCGGGATATGTCAATCCGACAGGAGGCAAAACGCCCTACACCTTCCTCTGGTCCAATGGCACGACCAACGATACCGCCAGCGGCCTGGTTCCCGGCGTTTACACGGTTACTGTTACCGACAGCGTGGGATGTATCGGCAGGCAGGAAGTGGTCGTTTCGAGCACTACCGGACCCGCATTTGTCGTCGAAGTGCTTCAGGAAGATAACTGCGGACTGGGCCAGGGCATCGCAAGGGCCAATATCAACATTGGCCGGGCACCCTTCCGTTTAGACTGGCGCACCAACCCCGCACAGCCCGACACGGCCCTCTACGCCCGAAACCTGTTTGCCAGCGGCGGAGACCTTTATTCGGTCATCATCACCGATGCCGATTCCTGTGTGGGCGTATTGTCCTTTCAGATGCCGGGCCGGGATCGCCTCGAAGTCGTGAGCAGCGACAGCACTACCGACTATTGCGGACTTGCCAATGGCAGTGCGACCGTTACCTTCAGAGGTGGCACAGCCCCTTATTCCTATCTCTGGACCACCCAGCCTCCCCAGACCACCCAGACAGCCAGCGAGCTTCCGGCGGGGATCTACCAGGTTACCCTGCGCGATTCCTTTAACTGTACGATCCGGGAGCAGGTTACGGTAAGTGCCGAAGCCGGATTTACGATCAGCAACACCTCGACCGACGAAACCTGCTTTGGCCGCAACGATGGCACAGCGACCGTTCAGGTCAGCGGCGGCAGAGCCCCCATCAGCTATGAGTGGGACAATGGCGGCGGCGGTCCTTCACTCGCCGGGCTTGAAGGCGGTGCCTATGAAGTATTTGTGCGCGATTCGGCAGGATGCCAGCGCAGCGGAATCTCCATCGTACAGGATGCACCTGAGATAGAGGCCGCATTTGAGTCGCGTCCGGAACCCGGCGATACGCTGATCCTGGGAGAGGCCAGCGTGGCCTTTGTCAACCGCTCCGAAGGCGGCGAAAACTTCCTGTGGAAATTCGGGTACGGCCCCACCTCCACCGACCTCGCCCCCGTCCATACCTTTCCCGATACAGGCAGCTATTATGTGACCCTGATCGTCAGGAACTCAGCCTCCCAGTGCATTGACTCTGTAAGACAGGGGCCTTATCACGTGGTGTTAGACGGAAAGCTCTATATTCCCAATGCTTTTACCCCCAATAATGACGGCTTTAATGATGAATTGATCGTCGGAGGTGACCAGATCAGCAACTATCACCTGCGGATTTTTAACCGCTGGGGATTTCTGGTATATGAAAGTACTTCCGTGAGCGACTCCTGGAACGGACGGGCCAACGGAACCGGTAAGGCTGTACCCGGCGGGGTCTATGTCTATCATCTGACAGCTGCTCTTCCCGGAAGAAAGGTTGAGGAAAAGGGAACGATCACCGTTTTGCGTTAATCAGGGAATTAGGTTTGCTTTATTTTACTATGTGTTGTATAATAATAGCAGAATGAAAACCATTAACAGCATGATAAGCTATTCCGGGGAAATATGTCAGGAAATACTCAGCCTGACAGATACGGCCATTTGTGTTACAGATGCCGAAGGTATTTTTGTATGGGTGAACAAGGCGTATTGCGACCAGGCCGGCTACGCAGAGTCTGAACTGGTCGGCAAGCACTTTAATGTCCAGTTTCACTACTTATCCGAAGAAAAACTCCGCAAGCTCTCAGAAGATTACGCGTTGATTGTCAAAAACAATGTCGTAATACGGAATGAGTACCGCATCAAGCTGCGCGACAAGACCCGCAGGACATTTGAGATTGTCCGGAAACCCATATCGCTGGCAAACGGATCAGCCGGAGTGGTCGGATTTATCACCGACATAGACTCGCGCAAAGAGCAGGAAAACGACCATCAGCTCTCGCGCAATACCCTTCGCGCGATTTATGACAGCTCGACAGATGTGCATTTTTTGCTGGACAAAGACCTGAACATCCTGGCTTTCAACAATGTAGCCGAACAGGCCATCCAGGCATTCTACCAGCGCTCTCCCCGCAAAGGTGAAAGCATGATTCTTTATTCTGTTGATGGAAGTGAAGAAGAGTTTGTCCAGAATGCGAAAAAAGCGCTGGCCGGGGAGTCCGTTTATGTGGAGCGCGAAATGTACATTACCAGCCATACCCCTGTCTGGTGGTACGTCTCCTACAAACCCGCCCGCAATGAAGAAGGAGACATTATCGGTATTGCGTTTAATGCGACCAATATAGACAGATATAAGAGGGCGGAAGAGCAGCTAATGGCTCAGAATGAGCAGCTTCGCCAGATTGCGCGGATCAATGCCCACGAAATCCGGGGACCGGTTTCAGCCATCATCGGCGTGCTCGACCTGCTCAACCGCGAGACCATGGGCGAAGAAAACCGGGAACTCTTCAGCTGGCTCGAAACCGCCGTCCAAAACCTCGACCATGCCATTAAAAAATCCGTAAGCAAGGCAGAATACGGCGATTAAGCCCCGAGAAAGACCGTAATATAATCTTGTATATTTTAGCTATTAGTAACAAGTAACCAAGAAATACGACTTTAGGTAATTAGTCTAACTCTGTCCAGCTGTACTAGGAA
>RDXT01001036.1 GCA_004292985.1 Bacteroidota bacterium | reverse complement strand
GTAATTTACCCGCCTCAACTACTCGTATCATGACCCATCGGTTTAAACAACTCTTTTCTCCGGCGGCGCTGGCTGCTGTGATGGCTTTTACAGCCTGCTCCCAACCCAGCGCGCCCCACACGCCCGCAGACCTTGCTTCTGCGCCGCTGATTCCCCTGCCTGTTTCTGTAACGGCGACCGGGAGTTCCTTTGCCCTGAATGACAAAACGGACATTTATGTGCAGGGCAGCAATCCCGAAGTGACCCGCATCGCGGAGTTTCTGGCGGGCTATCTGAATCCTGCGACTGGTCTCGGCATAGCGGTAAAAAGCGCTGAAACACTGCCTGCTTCCGGCCATATCGGCCTGATGCTCAAGCCTGATGCCGCTTTGGGTACGGAAGGGTACGAGCTGATCGTTACAGAAACTGCCATTACCCTCAGCGCACCTGAACCTGCCGGACTTTTTATGGGCATACAGACCCTGCGTCAGTTGCTGCCTGCCCGTGTCGAGGCGAAAAGCGCCCAGCAAGGCCCCTGGGAAATTGCAACCGGCACCATCCGCGATTTTCCTGCCTATGGATACCGCGGCTCGATGCTCGATGTGGGTCGCCACTTCTTCGGGGTTGATGATGTGAAACGCTACATTGATCTGATGGCGCTGTATAAATTTAACGTACTTCACCTGGGCCTGACAAACGACCAGGGCTGGCGCATCGAAATCAAATCATGGCCCCGCCTGGCTACCTATGGCGGCAGCACCGAAGTCGGCGGCGGCGAAGGGGGCTATTATACCCAGGAGCAATACAAGGACATTGTGGCCTATGCGGCAGCACGCCATATCCTGATTATCCCGGAGATAGATATGCCCGGACATACCCAGGCGGCACTGGCCTCTTATCCCATGCTCAATTGCAATGGCAAAAAACCGGAGCTCTACACCGGTACGGATGTGGGTTTCAGCACCTTCTGCACCAGCAATGACTCTGTGTATATCTTTATTGATGATGTGATCCGCGAACTGGCGGCCCTTACGCCCGGCGCATATATCCACATT
>RDXT01000048.1 GCA_004292985.1 Bacteroidota bacterium | reverse complement strand
GTACCACGTACGCGACAATAGCCCGCGCAGCGGATCACAGGGGCTTATGTGATAAGCCGCTACGGGTAGTTGATGCGTAACGCATATGCAGTCTCGTAGCTGCGTACCACGTACGCGACAATAGCCCGCGCAGCGGATCACAGGGGCTTATGTGATAAGCCGCTACGGGGGTAGATGCGTACCGCACACGTAATATCAGCCCGCAGGGCCTCTGCATCTCGTAGCTGCGTACCAAGTACGCGATGGACAGCCCGCGCAGCGGATCACAGGGGCTTATGTGATAAGCCGCTACGAGGGGTAGATGCGTACCGCACACGTAATATCAGCCCGCAGGGCCTCCGTATCTCGTAGCTGCGTACCACGTACGCGAGAACAACCCGCGCAGCGAGTCATGGAGCTTATGTGATAAGCCGCTACGGGGAGATTCGCAATAAAACATTACCACTCAGAAGGCGGAGCATCCGGGTGCATATCATCATCATTCCAGCGCTGAGGATTGGTAAAAATATACTGGCGCTTATGCTCAAGCTCCGTTTGATCTCTGATGATCCGGTCATTGAATCTGGATTGCCAGCCGAAATCTGTGAAACCTGCTTTGTGAATGTGGCTGGTAGCAGCAGACTTAAAACCCCTGATCAGGCTACTTACATCTTTTGAAGGAGAGCCAAAAGTGCGAACGTATCCAGGCGTCCAGGGGAGCCGGGTATAGGAAGGAGGAACGGCGACGCCATCGTCGGTAAACCAGATGATCGCATGCAGGTGATTGGGCATGATGCAATAGGCATCAAAATGGACATTGGTCCATATACCTGATCCTTCCTCCCAAATACTTTTTACCAGATTACCTATTTCAGACAAATGCATCTCATCATTGATGATTTCACCGAAATAGCATATGCGCAGGCGTGTACAGATGGTGACAAAGTAGGGACCGGGAGTACCATAATGAAAGTTTGGAAGCCGTATTCGCTTGAAAGCCATAAGAGAAAGGTTGGTACCTCAAGATAGATGTTTCAAGGAATATATACCAAAAACTGGCATAAGTCTAAATGATAGCCCAATTTGCACCCATGAACATTCCCGGCCCTCTGATTCTCGAATGGTATGCCCGCGAGGGCCGAAAACTCCCCTGGCGCGACACGACGGACCCTTACCTGATCTGGATCGCCGAAGTGGTGCTGCAGCAAACCCGGATTGCGCAGGGGATCAGCTACTACTACCGCTTCATCGGCCGCTTTCCGGATGTGCGGAGCCTCGCGGAGGCAGAGATGGACGAGGTCTTGAAATATTGGGAGGGACTGGGCTATTACAGCCGCGCGCGCAACCTCCATGCCGCTGCACAAAGCATTGTAAATGAATATGGGGGTGAATTTCCCACGCATTACAAAGCGCTGATGAAGCTCAAAGGCATCGGCCCCTATACCGCCCGTGCGATCGGGTCTTTTGCTTTTGGCAATGCCACAGGCGTGATAGACGGCAATGTGCTGCGGGTGATGAGCCGGGTGCTGGGCGATGCTTCTCCGGTGAACCAGCAACGCACACGCGAGCGCTTTCAGGAAATCATTGACCAATGGGTACAGGGGATAGACTCGCGGGGGTTTAACCACGGCATCATGGACTTAGGCTCAGTGCTGTGTACCCCCACCAAACCCGGATGTATGATCTGTCCTTTGGAAGGCATCTGCGAAGCCCGGCAGCAGGGCACGACCCACCTTTTGCCGGTGAAAGAGAAAAAAGCTGCAAGGCGAATCCGTTTTTTCTTCTTTTACCTGATCCGCAATGCAGAAGGCGACCTGCTGATCCGGCAGCGCCCGCCCAAAGGCGTCTGGGGAGGACTCTGGGAGATCCCCAACCGCGAAGTAGCGCCCGAAAGCTGGGAAAAGCGAAAGCAACAACAGGAAGGGGTATTTTTATTTAGCGGAAAACACGTATTTACCCACTTCGATATGCAGTATGCGGTGTTTGATCTGGCCGAAGGGCTGGGGCCGCTCCGGGGCGATGAGCTGTATGTGTCGCCGGAGCAGAGAGAGCGTTACGCCTTTCCGCGCGCAGTGCTGAATATGCTGGAAGAGGCTCAGGTGAGATAAAAACTGCCCGACACAAAAAAAACCTGTATATTTACGCGCCCGATTGGACAACCCAACTTGTGCGACTATGGCAAAATACGGCTTAAACCGACTCACACTTATCGGAAATCTCGGCAGGGATCCCGAATCCTTCGAAACGAAAGAGGGAATTCCTTATGCGCGTTTTACCCTGGCCTGTACGGAGCAAGTGCGCACAGCCCAGGGCGCAGAGGATAAAACGGAGTGGTTCCGGATTACGGTGTGGCGGGGCCAGGCAGAGGTAGCGAGAAATTACCTCCGCAAAGGCTCTTCGGTGTATATTGAAGCCCGCCTCCGGAATACAGAATATGAAACAGCCCAGGGCGAAAAACGCTATGGTGTGGAGTATGATGTAACGCGGCTGATTCTGCTCGACAAAGCGCCGGGCGGTGACAATCCCGGATTCAACCGGCCTGTGAGTCCCACAACCCAGGGCCAGGATACCAGTACACAGACACCTTTATATAATACGAATTCTTATTCATCTGAACCCCTGGGCGGGGGGCCTGTCGCCCAGCCGGAGACAAACGACGACCTCCCTTTCTGAGGGCTCCGGGCTGCTGCCTTACGAGGCATAACCCTTATATCCGTGGATCCTGACCCTGAACAAATTCCCTTATCCCCGCTGTTGCTGGACAGCTTCTACTCCCCTTCCAGCCTCTGGTGGCAGTATGTGCTGTTTCTGGTGCTGATTTTTTTCTCCTTTGTGGCTTCCGGAGCCGAAGTTGCCTTTTTTTCGCTCTCCCGCGCCGAAATAGACGATTACCGCGAAAATGAATCCCCCCTGGCGCAGCGGATATGGAAACTGGTGCGCACACCCAAAAAGCTGCTGGCCACCATTCTCATCACGAGCAATTTTGTGAACGTAACGGCGATTCTGGTGGCTTCCAACCTCCTGGCAGTCTATGCCCGGCAGTACCAGTGGAGCACAGAGCTGTTTTTCTTTCTCGAAATAGCTCTGATTACCAGCATCATTTTGTTTTTCGGCGAAATCATCCCCAAAGCCTACGCCTCCCGCAACCGCCAGCCGATCCTGCAACTGGCTGCCCCTCCCATCGAGTTTCTCAATGCGGTGCTCAGCCCTATTTCCTATCTGCTGATCCAGGGCACGCAACTGATTGATAAACGCCTGAAAATGAAGGAGTCCGATGCCTCCATCGAAGATATGCGCCAGGCGATCGAGCTTACGTCCACTGAGCAAAAGGAAGAAGCCGGGGAGCGCGAACTGCTGCGGGGCATTGTCAATTTCAGCAATACTCCTGTGAAAAGTGTGATGCGGGCAAGGGTGGACATGGCGGCGGTCGAGATGGGGATGCACTTCGACAAGTTGCTGGAGTTTGTGCGCGAAAACAATTACTCCCGGATGCCTGTCTATGAAGATAACCTCGACAATATCAAGGGCATTTTGCATATCAAGGACCTCCTACCCTATCTGAGGTCCGGCGATCCGCAGGTGCAGTTGTCTTCCCTGCTCCGGGATGCCTATTTTATCCCTGAAAGCAAAAAAATTGATGCGCTGCTGGAAGAATTCCGGGAGGAGCACCGCCACATGGCCATTGTCGTGGATGAATTTGGCGGCACGGCAGGCCTGGTTACCCTCGAAGACATCATCGAAGAGGTGCTGGGAGAAATTAATGATGAATTTGACAGCGAAGACTGGGTTTATACCAAAATCTCGGATGATACGTATATTTTTGAAGGACGTATCTCGCTGATAGATGTGCGGAAAATTATCGGTCTGGACGAAGATGAGTTTGAGGAGGATCGCGGCAGTTCGGACAGCCTGGGAGGCCTTATCCTGGAACTGCACGGAAAAATCCCCAACATGGGTGAGGTCATCCGGCATCGCCACTTCGCCTTCCACATCGAATCTGTGAGCCGAAACCGCATCGCTATGGTCAAATTGCAGATACACCCTGAGACTGACGACGACGACGAATAATGCTGATGAACATGTACCGCCCGCTTTTCCCGGCCCTTACGGCAATCCTCTGCCTGCTGCTGCTGGCTGCCTGCAACAGCTACGAGCCCTATGCCCGCCCTTACGGATATCACCGCATAGATATTCCACAAAACGCTGAATATCAGGGATTTGTCAGCAAAAACTGCCCCTTCGTTTTTCAGTACCCTTCCTATGGCGAGGTGAGCCGTGACGAAAGCGACTCCTGCTGGGTGGACATTTCCTTTCCCCGCTACGACCTCAA
>RDXT01000047.1 GCA_004292985.1 Bacteroidota bacterium | reverse complement strand
TCCGCCGGGCGCTGGCCTTTGTGGGTTTCTGGCTGCGGGCATGGCTTGCGGGCCGCGCCATCCGGGGGGTGGACGCTGTGCTGGCCTATACGGCTCCGCTCAGTGTCGCGGAACTGGGGCGGCGTCTGGCGCGTTTTCACCGGGTGCCCTTCTTCTTAGAGGTCGCAGACGTGTGGCCCGATGTACCTGTGGGCATGGGCATTCTTAAAAATCCGCTGCTGATACGGTATTTGTATCGGAAAACAGACCATATCTACCGGGAAGCAGTCCGTATTTTTCCTTTTTCGCCGGGCATGTGCGCACAAATAGAGGCACATGGGGTATCTTCTGAGAAAATCACCCTTATTCACAATGGGGTACAGGTATCTAAGGTCCCTTTCCGGGTCAGAACCCCGGTGGAAGGCCGCCCTTTCCGCCTGCTGTACGCCGGAACTCTGGGCATAGCCAACGATGTCAGCCAGCTTGTACGGGCCTTTCGGCAGGCGAGGCAGGAATATCCGGACATGGAGCTGACCCTGCTGGGGGATGGAAATGATGCCCGGCGTGTGCAGGAAGAGATAGACCATGATCCGGAGGGCATTACCCTGCTGGCATCGGTTCCGCGTGCTGAGGCGCTGAAGTATCTGGATCAAGCCGATGCGGGGCTGGTGATTTTTGCGCCGTATCCTGTGCTGGAGGCCAATGCTGCCACTAAATTTTACGATTATCTCGCGGCGGGCCTACCCGTACTACTCAACTATGAGGGCTGGCAGGCGGCGTATATAGAGGAATATTGCTGTGGGCTTTCTTCGCCGCAGGGAGATGAAGCGGCGCTGGCAGAGGCCATCTTGCGTATAGTGCGGGAGAGCGCTTTGCGGGAAACCTTTAGCCGGAATGGCCGCAGGCTCGCTGAGGAGCAATTTGACAGGAAAAAAGAATTACCGAAACTGGTGCGCTGTGTATCGGAGAGAGATTAACCCGCGGCAAGGGCTGTCTGGGAAGGGCCTTCGGGTTCTATTTTTTTGATCAGGACATAGGCATAATACCCTTTTTGCTCTTCAACTTTGACCTCATCCATAATTTTGCGAATGAGATTGATGCCTAATCCTCCTTTGGCGCGGTCTTTTACGATCTGGTCTATTTCTCTGGGCTGATAGCTATCGAGCGGGAAAGCGGGCATATTGTCGCGAACTTCTGTATAAACCTTATCTCCCTGCCTGTAAACGGTGATTTCAAGGGTCGAATATCCGTCGCATTGGTGCTGGTGAATCATACAATTGGCGCAACATTCATCCACTGCAAGTACGATCTGATGGGAGGCAACATCTTCGATCTTCATCTCATCCAGGCGGTCCCTGACAAAGTCACGGATCGTGGCCAGATACTCTTTACTACACCGAACTCTGAGATACGATTTCATTTCTGTACAAAATAGGTGGCGACTTCTTTTTCTTCAGGGGATAAGATGATCAGGTGATCGAGCTTATTCAGCCCCAGGATAGAGAAAACGTCATAAATATTATCTGAAAGTTGCGATAGCACCAGTTGTCCGCCTTGCGAGGCGATTTCATCGAGATAGGAAATAAACACGCCCAGACCCGCACTGGAGATATAGGTCACTTCACTGAAGTCCACGTGGATCATCACTTTGCCAGCCTCCACCAGTTTCTGGATTTTCTCATCCAGATGGACGGAGGAATGGGCATCGAGGTCACCGACGGGAGAGAGTGTGACATAATGCTCTTGTTGTATCTGTCTGATTTCCATGTTGATGAATAATACGTTGCGGGGAGGCTAATGTTTTAGGTGAATCGAATCACTAATACGGTATAGTCATCCTGAAGTTTCGAACGGGTAAAAAGCTTGGCTGAGTTGACAATCGCGTCTGCAATTTCTCCGGCGCTGCCCCGCGCGTGGTCGCGGATCATCGCTTCGATGCGTTCATAGCCAAACTCATTGGCGGCTTCGTCGCGGGCTTCGACAATGCCGTCGGTAAAGAGCACCAGCACATCTCCGGGCCGGTAGGACACGAGGGTGGGTGCGGGCATCATGCTGCGGTAGTTTCCGCTGCGCAGGATCCCCAGTCCGAGGGTACCTTCGCGCAGGGAGCGCAGCGACTGGTTGGCCGCGCAGTAAAAATATCCGGGGCAATGCCCCGCGCGGATCATGGCAACCTGTTTGAGCGCGGGATTGATTTCGAGGTAGGTGAGGGTTACAAAAGCGCCCTTTTGCATACACTCCGACATGGCCTGGTTGGCCGTAGCGACGAAGGTATGCGGATCGAGGTCGAGCGCCGCCAGCGCATGAAAAACCCCTTTTACCTCCGCCATATAAAAAGCCGCAGTTGTTCCCTTGCCCGAAACGTCGCCAATGGCCACCCGGTAGCGTCCGTCGGGAGTTTTAATGGCATCAAAATAGTCACCGCCCACTTCGTCGGCATTTTCACTGCGGGCAAACATTTCGATCTGTCTGTCGCCGGGCAATTGCCGGGGCAGCAACTGGGTCTGCACCTCCTTCGCAATTTTCAATTGCTCCTGGTAGCGCTCCAGCTCGATATTGCTCTTGATCAGGCGGGCATTTTCGAGCGCGATTCCGGCCTGCTCCGCGTAGGAAGACACCGACTTGATCGTAACTTCCTCAAAGGCATTAACCAGGTCGCTGACGATAAACACGGCACCGTAGGCTGTGCTGTTGGAGTACACCGGCACACAGAGCAGGGTGCGGAAGCGCGTGCGCTGGTTGCGGAAGGATTTATGTTTGCCCATGTGCCGCACGAGGTAGAACTTCTGCTCGTTGAGCACCTTCTGGGTCAGGTTGTAGCTTTCGCGGAGTTCGGCGACATCACTGCCCGAAATGCGGCTGCGGATTTTGATTTCCGGATCGGCCATCCCTTCGACAGGGGTCAGTTCGATCCAGCCTGCACGGGCATTGGCGGTGAGCAGACAGGCGTCGAGCAGGGTTCGGAGAATTTCTGTAAAGTCGAGATTGGCCTGAATTGCCTGGTTAATCTTTTCAAACGAAGCGATTTCAAGGCTTTCACGCTCAAATACAGAGGAGGTCGGCAGGTTAAAAAAGAGCACCAGCACCGAAAAGATGCTATACACCATCGAGAAGATCACCACATAGGTCAGAAAACCGACTTCAAACACAGAGTCGTCTATCCGGATTCCCAACTGCTGGGGCAGCAACTGCTCGGCCACCAGGTAGGTGATCATCACCAGAATGTTGAGTGAAAGCAGGCCCAGCGCCCGGAGTTTCTGGTTAAAATTGAGGTAGGAAACCCAGCGCACATGTGAGCAGAGCAGAAGCGAAACCAGCACAAGCGGAACATAGGTAATCCGCTCCCAATACTCGGAGCCATATACAGGATACACCATTCCCACGAGCAGAACCGCCGTAAAAAACTGCCAGGTGGTGATTTTGCGACGGGTACGCGGGTAAAAAATCAGTCGCCGGAAAATAAACAGGGCCGATAGAAAGTAGGCAACTACCGCAGCCAGGGCCAGGCAAAAGAAAAAAGCGCTGAGATAGCCCTTGATGGGGTTGCTCATCATCCGGTTGACGAAGGTACTGACCAGAATGAGCGATACGCCGACCATTCCGGTCATAAACAATCGCCAGAGCAGACCTGAGATGTGGAGCTTTTCGATATTGCCCAGCAGGCGGCCTGCCAGCATGAGGGAGGACAGCCAAAAGGCAACGAGACTGGCCCGGTAATAGAGGCTTCCAATAATCAGGGGTTGGTCTGTCCGCAATACGGAAACCATTTGCTGCATAAGATGAAATCCCAGCAAAAGCAGCCACAGCAGTATGACGATCGCCAGCAGCAGACCGTTGATTACCCGAGGTCTCATTTCACGGGCTAAATTAAAGATTTCCCGCAGAAAAAAAGGAATTGTATATTTTCCGCATAAACCTTCTGCTTATGCCTGTCATGGATTGGTTTGCTGCTGACGTTCCGGACCTCCCCCTGCCGCCTCCGTCCGGCAAAACCCTGCTGCGCGAGCTGCGCCTCAACGGCAAACGCATCTGCCTTGTCTGGCATAAAGATACCTGGTTCGCGCTCGATGCCCGCTGCCCCCATGCCAATGGCCCGCTGGCCTATGGTAGCATAGATGATAAAGACCGCATAGTATGCCCCTGGCATCGCTTTGCCTTCGATCTGACTACCGGAAACTCCGACAGCGGCGGCTATTTTATTGATACCTATGCGGTAAAAGAAACCGCGGGCGGTATCTCTATCGGTTTTCCCCGGAAGAAAAAAGGCTGGTTCTGGTAGGCCTCAGCGGCTAAGCAAAGCTTCGCAGCGCAGCGTGTCCGTACCCTTAATAAT
>RDXT01001035.1 GCA_004292985.1 Bacteroidota bacterium | reverse complement strand
CATAGAGTTTACCCCCTTTCTTGTCGTCTTTTAATGGGTTGCAAATATAGAAAGGGAATTTTATCAAACCAAGCTTAACCTAAAGTTTTTATCGCTGCCACAATCCGGGCCAGACTTTCGGCTTTTCCGATCAGCGCAGCAATCTCAAAGGTGTCGGGACCGCCGGGCATTCCTGTAAGCGCGAGCCGGAGCGGAGCCATCAGTTTACCTGCACCTGCCTGTTTTTCAGCGAGAAAGGCGTCTTTGGCGGCTATCAGCGCGGCTGTATTCCATTCGCTGAGGCCATCCACGGCCTGTGCAAAGTCCTGCATAAAAGCGCCTGTGTCGGGCTTCCAGTTTTTGGAGGCCATGCCCGCGTCAAATTGTGCCGGAGCAGCGAAAAAATAAGGGGCCGCATCGGGAATCTCTTTAATAAAGGTGATACGCTCCTTCATCAGCTGAATCACCTGGCTCAGGTAGCTGTCTTCGGGTGCTGCGATACCTTTTTCTGCCAGCGTTTCTTTGAGAGAGGGTAGGAGCAGGGCTGCGTCGCTGTGGCGTAAGTAGGTCTGGTTGAACCAGTTCAGTTTGTCGAGGTCAAATTTGGTAGCGGAATTGCCGAGTCTTTCTAATGAAAACGCCTCTGTCATCCGGGCGAGGTTCATCACCTCTTCATTATTGCCGGGGTTCCAGCCGAGCAGCGCCAGGAAATTGATCAGCGCCTCCGGCAGGTAACCGTCTCCCTGAAAGCCCTTGCTGGTGCGACCTGTTTCGGGGTCGGTCCAGGGGCAGGGAAATACCGAAAATCCGAGTTTGTCGCCCATGCGCTTGCTCATTTTTCCCTGGCCGTTGGGGTTGAGGATCAGGGGCAAGTGCACAAACTGTGGTCGGGTGGCTTCCCAGCCCAGGGCGCGGTACAGGGCCACGTGCAGCGGTGTGGAGGAGAGCCATTCTTCGCCCCGGATCACATGCGTTACTTCCATCAGGTGGTCGTCCACCACATTGGCGAGGTGGTAGGTGGGCATGCCATCGCTTTTGAGCAATACCTTATCGTCAAGCT
>RDXT01000046.1 GCA_004292985.1 Bacteroidota bacterium | reverse complement strand
CCCGAAATCCCGCCAAACGGTAGGGGCGATCTTCAGTCGCCCCAAATCCAAAAAAAAAGGTCAATTTTTCGGATTTGAATCCGAAAAATTGACCTTTTTATCTGCATCAATGCTATTTACGCCCCCCTCACATCAGCCCCAGCACCCACTGATACTCCTTGATCATCCGCTCCTCCTTTTCATATCCTGGACAGAGGCGCTGCACTTCTTTCCAGAAGCGGGGGCCGTGGTTCATCTCCTTGAGGTGGGCAAATTCGTGAAGAATGATATAGTCTGAGGCGCTGCGCGGCATAAAAATCAGCCGCCAGTTGAGGTTGATGTTGCGCTTGCTGCTGCACGAGCCCCACTTGCTGCTCAGCTCTTTGATGCGGACATTTTCGATCACGCAGCCATGTGCGACGGCCAGTTCGAGGGTGCGCTGGGTGAGGTAGTCTTTGGCGAGGCTGCGAAGCCCGCCGAGAAGCCAGCCCCGGAGGTCTTTTTCGGGATTGCGGAGGCTGAGCAGCACTTCGCCTGCCACAAAACGCACGCGGTTCTGAAGCGACCGCTCCACGCGCAGGGGCACGTAGTCGCCGTGGTAGAGCAGCCTGCCAGCGGCCAGTTCCGATTCAAAGCGGGTCCGCTGGCTGCCATAGACCTGCGACTCCTGGTGGCGGAGGAGAATCCAGGCGGATTTTTCGCGGATAAAAGCCTGTGCCTGGGCAGAGAGCTGCCCGTCGGGCGTAGCGATCACCAGCACACCTTCGTCGCGGAGATAGCGCAGGCTTACCGCCCGGCTTTTCCGTGTAGCGAGGCGGCACATCAACTCCTGGCCTGCGATAGTTAAGGTAAAGCTGCTACCCTGCCCCTTCATTGCTTGCCGACATAGAGCTGCGTGATAAAATACTCTCCCTGGCGGCTGCGGGCCACGCCGATGCCCGTGAACTGCCATTTGCCTTCGAGGTTTTGCTTATGCCCCGGGCTTTCGATCCAGCCTTTGACGGCAGAGGATGCAACAAAATACTCGCTGGTGGTCGCATAGAGGTTTTCGCCGACACTGTAGGGCACTTTGGCAAAACGCTTCACCGCATTTACCCGCCCGTTAAAGCCGTTGTGCGAAAAAGGCACCTTCCCTTCAGCCATGTCTTTGCTGTGCCGGAGGGCGATGGCATCGAGTTCGGGCTGGCGTTTCAGCGCATTGAGGCGGTGATTGGTACGGTATTGGTTAGCATAAGTCCATACCTCAGCAGCGATCTTCTGCTCAGGTGTATCCTGTACAGGCGCGGGGATTGAGTAAGAAAAAACAATCGTCAGAAGCCAGAGAAGCATCGTTGTGAGATTTGCAGCAAATTGCACAAGTTTACGTATCTTTGAAAACCGTATGCACAAAGCGGATGAGCAACATGAGATTTGAAACAAACGTCGAGGAGACGCACACGGCGATTAAGCTGCTGGAAGATAAGCTGGATGCCCGTATTTCGGCCCTGCTGAAGGGAGAATTCATTGCCCTTAACGCGGCAGGCACCCGCAATATTATTCTGAACCTGGAGCAGGTAAAGTATGCCGACAGCTCCGGCCTGAGCGCCATTTTAACGGCCAACCGCCTGTGCAGCACTGCCGGGGGGGCATTGGTGCTTTCCAACCTGAGCAGTCATGTCGAGAAGCTGATCAAAATTTCTCAGCTCAACACCGTGCTCAACATTCTGCCCACAGAAGAAGAGGCCCGCGAAGCCGTCTATATGATGGAGCTTGAAAATGAAATTACGGCTGCCGGTGCCGAAGAAGATCCTGAAACATTTAAATAATCCGCTCCACAGGTGTTTCAAGTCCAGGTACTGGGAACAGGCGCTTCTATTCCCACCAATACGCGGCTTCCTTCCGCTCAAATCGTAACGATCAACGACCGCCATCATCTGGTGGATTGTGGCGAAGGCACCCAGATGCAGTTGCTGCGCCATAAAATCCGCTTTTCCCGGCTGGACTCCATCTTTATCACGCACCTCCACGGCGATCACATGCTCGGTGTGCCGGGCCTGCTGAGTACCCTCAGCCTCTACGAGCGCAATTATCCCCTCAAGTTGTTTGCCCCCGCCGGGATGATGGACATCCTCAATGTGGTGTTCGCCAAATCCATGAGCCGCCTCAACTTCGAGCTTGAATTTTATCCGACCGAAGAGTACAAACCCGGAGACATTATCTTTGAAACGGATAAGTTTCAGGTCAAGGCTCTCCCGCTCGAACACCGGATTCACTGCTGCGGTTTCCGCTTTACGGAGATCAACAAGCGGCCCCGTTTCGACTTTTACAAGGCCAAGGCCCTCGAAATCCCCAACGCTTACTACCCGCTGCTGAAGCTGGGAAACAGCATTACCCTCGACGATGGCCGCATGATTTCGCCCGATATGGTGATGAGAGAGGCCGAAAACCCGCTTTCGTTCTCCTATTGCTCAGATACGCGCTACAACGAAGCCCTGATCGAGCACATTTACGGGTCGCACCTGCTGTACCACGAGGCGACCTTTCAGTTTGATATGCTCGACCGGGCCGAAGAGACCTGGCACAGCACCGCCTGGCAGGCCGCACAGATCGCCTGCCGCGCGCAGGTGAGAAGCCTTTTGCTGGGGCACTTTTCGGCGCGCTACCGCGAACTGGAGCCGCTGCTCGACGAAGCCCGAAGCATTTTTCCCCATACACATCTGGCCAAAGAAGGATTTGTGTACGACCTTAAAGAATTTGCCTGACCCTATTTTACCCCTATGTTTACCAAAGGACAACGGCTGTTTATCATTCTGGGTGGTATTTTTATTACCAACGCCCTGATTGCAGAGTTTATCGGGGTAAAAATTTTCTCGATCGAGCAGACGCTCGGACTTGCCCCTTTCAACTGGAGCCTGATGGGGATTGAAGGGTCGCTCAGTTTTACGGCAGGGGTTATGCTCTGGCCCTTTGTATTTATCCTGAGCGATATTGTCAATGAATATTTTGGCAAAAAAGGCGTGCGGCTACTGTCGTATCTCACGGCGGCACTGCTGGCCTATGCCTTTCTGATGGTCTATGGGGCCATTTCACTTTCGCCTGCGGGATGGTGGGTGGCGAGCAAGGCAGACAGCGGCGTGCCCGATATGCAGATGGCTTTCGCCGGGATATTCGGCCAGGGCAACTGGATTATCATCGGGTCGCTCACCGCATTTCTGATCGGCCAGATCATAGATGTGTCTGTTTTTCATTTTTTACGAAAATATACAGGCTCTTCCCGCATCTGGGTGCGTGCGACCGGCTCTACGCTTGTTTCGCAGTTGATTGACAGCTTTGTTGTGCTGTATATTGCTTTTGTGCTGCCGGGTGCGTGGAGTTTCAATCAGTTTCTGGCCATAGGGATCGTCAATTATGTCTATAAAGTGACGGCTGCGGTGGTGCTTACCCCCTTGCTGTATGTGATCCACGGCATCATTGACCGCTACCTGGGCAAAGAGCTTTCGGAAGAAATGATCCGCGAGGCCGCCGCGAGCAGAGTCTGAACATGGATATACTTGAACGGATCATCGAAAATCTGACCAGCGATGAGGTCAGGCGCTTTAAAATACTGTCCAACCGCTTTAAGGCGGAGGAAGAAAAAAAACTCATTCTCCTTTTCGATGCCATCCGTAGCGGAGATATTGTCAGCTCTGAGGAGGCCGTAGTCGCGCGGCTTTATGGCGCCTCCGATGCCCGCGCCCGCAACAGCTATTACCGCCTCCGCAACAAGCTGATGAGCAACCTCGAAAAGAGCCTGCTCTTCTACCATTTCAATTATAAAAATGCCATCGAGGCCTATAGCAACCTACAGCTCGCACTGCTGTTTCGCGAAAGGGGCCTTTACCGCGAAACCTACTTTTACCTCAGAAAAGCAGAAAAAGTCGCCGGCGAGCATGAGCAGTTTACGCTGCTGGAAGTGGTCTATGATGAAATGGTGAAACTGGCGGTCTATTATGACGTGGACATCGAGCAGGTGATCGCTCTGCGGCGGCAAAACCTGAGCAAAATGGAGGTCCTCCGCAGCCACAGTGAAGTATTGGGAACCATTACCCGGCAGCTCTCCCGCCGCAACTATGCCCGGAGCAAAAAGAGCCAGTCTGTGATCGAAACCCTGGAGACAATTCGCACACAACTCGAAGAACACCAGGAACTGTTTCATTCTTCTTCGGGTAAAATGCTCATTATCAAAACGGTAGCTTCTCTGCTGATCCAAAAGTCGGCCTATTCGGAGCTGTCGGAATATGCCCGCCAGGCCCTGATAGATTTTGAGCAGACCCGCGAGACGCACCCTACCCGGCTCATGCTGCGGATATGGCGCATCAACTCCCTGCAA
>RDXT01000045.1 GCA_004292985.1 Bacteroidota bacterium | reverse complement strand
CTGCCTCCTGCCCTCGGCGACGAAAACCGCATCCAGCAGATTTTGCATAACCTCGTTGGCAATGCCATCAAGTTTACTCACACGGGCGAGGTTAGTGTCAAAGCCCGCCAGATCGACGGGGGGCTCGAAGTCGAGGTCAAGGATACGGGTATCGGCATTCCGGCAGACCGCTTAGACTCTATTTTTGCCGAATTTGAACAGGGAGATGGCTCTATTTCAAGGGAATACGGCGGTACGGGCCTGGGACTGACCATTACCCAGAAACTGGTCGAACTCCATCACGGACGTATCTGGGTGGAGTCTGAGCCGCAAAAAGGCTCCTCCTTTTTCTTTACCCTGCCCCAGTCCGGCGAAACGATAGCTCCTCACACGGAGTACAGTCCCCAGATTTCGCGTATCCATCTGCTGCCCCAGGCCATTGCACCGGAAGTAGGGCGCACGGAAACGCCTGAACCTGCCTATTCGGGAGCGATCCGCATCCTGATTGTGGATGATGAGCCGGTAAACATACAGGTGCTGAAAAACCACCTGAGCAGGGGGCCGTATCAGCTTTTCACTGCTACCAATGGCCGCGAAGCCCTCGATATGATCGCGCAGCAAAGCCGCTTTGACCTCGTACTCCTCGACATCATGATGCCGCGCATGAGCGGCTACGAAGTCTGCCAGCGCATCCGCGAGACCTATCTTCCCTCCGAGTTGCCGGTGCTGATGATTACTGCCAAAAACCAGATTGCGGATCTTGTCGAAGGCCTGTACCTGGGGGCAAACGACTATCTACCCAAACCCTTCAGTCGGGAAGAACTGCTGGCCCGCATCAAGAACCAGTTGACCCTCAGCCATATATACGAAGTTACCCAGCGTTTTGTACCGAAAGAGTTCATCCGTTCGCTGGGCTACGAGAGCATTATGGACATCCGCCCCGGCGACCAGGTGCAGCAGGAGATGGTGGTGATGTTTGTGGACATCCGCGATTTTACCACCCTTGCCGAGCGCCTGAGTCCGGAAGAGACTTTTCGCTTTGTGGTGAAATATGTGCAACTGATGGGGCCGCTGATCCGGAAGCACAAAGGGTTTATTATCCAGCAATATGGCGACGGGATTATGGCGCTTTTCCCGGACAGCGGGCAGGCGCTTCGCTGTAGCGTGGAGATGCAAAGGGCGGTAGAGGATTTTCAGGCCAGCCACATGCAGCCCGGCGATCCGGGGGTGCGTATCGGCATCGGTCTGCACCGGGGGCCGCTCATCATGGGCATCATCGGCGATGAGGTAGCCAATTCGCCCAGCACCATTTCCGACACGGTGAATGCTGCCGCGCGGATGGAGGGTCTGACCAAACACTTTGGGGCGCGGGTACTCTTTACCGATGCCTGTGCCGAAGAACTTTCGCCGGAGTCGGCCCCTGCGCACCGCTTCCTCGGACGGGTGCGGCTGAAAGGCAAACAGAGTCCCACCGATATTTACGAATGTTTCGGCGGAGATCCGGAGGAGGATCACCGCATGAAGCAGGAATTGCTCCCGCTGTTTATGCAGGGCATGGAGGCCTACATGGCAAGCCGCTTTCCGGAAGCTGCCGCCCATCTGGAGAAGGTCCTGCAAACCCATCCCGGCGACCTGCCTGCGCGTTTCTTGCTCGACCGCATCCGGCTCTACATCCGCGAAGGGGTGCCCGAAGGCTGGCAGGGTGTGGATATTCTCACATTCAAATAACACAGACACTCAAACCCGAAGATATCATGGCAAAAAAAGTAATTATCCTGGGAGGTGGCGTTGCCGGCATGAGTGCCGCACATGAACTGATCGAAAGAGGATTCGAGGTAGAAGTTCATGAGAGAATGGCCCACTATGTCGGAGGCAAGGCCCGCAGCATCGAAGTGCCAGGCTCTGCCATCGAAGGGTATAAACTGCTGCCCGGCGAGCATGGATTCCGCTTTTTCCCAGGATTTTACCGCCATGTTACGGATACCATGTCCCGCATTCCCCTTGCGGACAAACCCGGTAAAACTGTTTATGACAACCTGGTGGTTTCCCGGCAAAGTATCCAGGCGCAGATAGGCGAAGTGCCGATTATCGTTCCGTCCCGGTTTCCCAGCACAGAAAAAGAACTCCGCCAGATCATCGCTTCGATCAGTGAAACGCACAAACAGTTTACCAAAGAAGAAGATGAGCTGATATTCAACACTTTATGGCGTGTGTTGACGACCTGCAAGGAACGCAAAAACGATGAATACGAGCGCATTTCCTGGTGGAATTTTACGGAGGCTGCGAACCACAGTTATGCCTATCAGCAGTTGTTTGTCATCGGTCTGAGCCGCACACTGGTGGCAGCCCGCGCCGAAGAGATCAGCGCCAAAACCGAGGGCGACATCCTCCTTCAGCTGATGTCTCTGATTGCACGTCCGGGAGGCCGCGCCGATCAGGTCCTCAACGGCCCCACCAATGAAGCCTGGCTTTATCCCTGGCGCGACTACCTGCTCAGCAAGGGGGTTGTGTACCAGCATGGCTCTGTGGCCACCAAAATCCATTACGACGGACAGAAAAAGCAGATCGCAGGCGTGGACGTGCAGAATGCCGCAGGTGACATCTCGACTGTCAGCGGCGACTACTATATCTTTGCGGTTCCGGTAGAGCAAATGGCCCCTCTGGTCAAAGGCGAAACCCATTTGCTGAAAGACGAGCCTGTGCTGAACCAATTAGAGCAACTGGCCCAATCTACCGACTGGATGTCGGGTATTCAGTTTTTCCTGAGCGAAAAAGTGCCTATGCTCGACACGACCGAGGGCCACGTGATCTATTTTGAAACGCCCTGGGCGCTTACCTCTATTTCGCAGTTGCAGTTTTGGGAGGGCTTCGATATTTCGCAATACGGCAATGGTCAGGTGAAAAGCATCCTGTCAGTGGACATTTCCAACTGGAACAATCCGGGCCTGCTGGAGTGGGAGCGAAACGGCGTCAAAACCAAACTCAAGGCCAATGACTGTACGCGCGAGGAGATCCGCCAGGAGGTCTGGTACCAGCTTCAGCAATGCCTGATGGTGGATGGAAAACCTCTGCTCAAAAACCAGGATGAAATCCTGATTGACTGGTACCTGGACCGCGACATCAGTTTCGAGCCTGACAAAGACCCGCATAAGGCAAAAGTGCTGGCCAACCGGGAGCCGCTGCTGATCAACAAGGTGAACACCTGGGGTATGCGTCCCAATGCGGTGACAGCGATTTCCAATCTGTTTCTTGCCTCAGACTATGTGCGCACCTTTACCGATCTGGCCACGATGGAAGGGGCCAATGAGGCCGCCCGCCGCGCGGTAAATGGCATTATTGCCGCCAGCAACAGCAAAGCTCCGTATTGCGGGGTCTGGGACCTGCATTATTCAAATTCCACCGCTGTGCTCCGCTGGGTGGACAAAATGCGCTACGAGCGCGGCGAACCCTGGAAGAATGAAATTCCGTTTATGTACGCAGTCGTGCACAGGGTTTCGCTCTTTTTGCAGTGGTTGTTTGGGGTGAAGGCTTAGATAAGTACCTCCGTAAAGTCCTGATCTACAATCACTTCCTTAGCGCTACCCAATACCTGGATGCGGATTTTTGCATATTCAGGCTGGAATCTGCCTTCCCGCTCGCGGCTGATGTGCAACCTGCCTTTTGCCTGGGTAACAGTAAACATACTCCTCCGGTACTTACCTTCGCGGTAGTCGTAGCCCTCGCCTTTGTCCTCATAGAGGAGACTACTGCCTGTGCCGGGTGCCACAACAAGGGTGAGCGGCTCCGCATTTGGCTCAGAGCTGTATTGACGGACAGGCCCCATCGGTAAAACGCCCCCACCACGCAAAAAGAGCGGAACCTGTCCCAGGCTGGCCCTGATAAGATAGCTACGCCCTCCGGTAAAGCGCGCGCCATCGCTCAGGCTATACCATTCACCCTGAGGCAGATAGACCTTTTGCACCAGCACGCCCTGCGCTGTTACGGGAGCAGCCAGCAGGTGGTCTCCCATCAGAAACTGGCTCCAGTTCTCCGCAGCCAGCGCATCGCCCGGCGCTTCGAAAGCGAGGGGGCGAAGCACAGGAACCCCATAAGTAACATATTGATATACAGCCGTATATATCGCCGGAAGAAGCTGGTAGCGAAGGTTAATGATCTTGCGGGCCAGCGGGGTAAACAGTTCGCCAAAGGACCAGGGCTCCTGGTCAATGGGCCTGCCCATGCGCATGTGTTCAAGCACCGCCTCCTCATCTACTGCGGCATCGCCTGCGAGGTTGTAGCCCATCGAGTGCACGCGGAAAAAGGGATGAAAAATGCCCGTTTCGAGCCAGCGGACAAACAGCTCACCATCGGG
>RDXT01000044.1 GCA_004292985.1 Bacteroidota bacterium | reverse complement strand
TTCTTATAACTACTACGATATCCTCAACCAGATCCGTTCGGAGGATAAATAAGAGATAATAGAGGAGGTCTGTTTCGATGCTAAAATTCTCTATATTTACCCGGTTTTAATACCTGATTTGAAATGAATACGACCCTCCGCATCTTATCTCTTTCCCTCGTGCTGGCCCTCGCCGCCTGCGCCGGCAACAACACCGCCAGCCAAAGTGCTGCATCTGAGGCAGTTACACCCCCTGCTGCAGCACCGATTGTCGGAAGCGGCACCATCAAAGTGCTCAATGATACCATCCCCAGCCCCCGCAAACAAATGACGGCCACCATCGAAGGGGTTGAAGTAACCCTCACCTATGGCAGCCCTGCCATCAAAGGCCGCGCACTCTGGGGCGGACTCGTACCCTACGGAGAAGTATGGCGCACAGGAGCCAATGAGGCTACCACCATCACCTTCTCCGCTCCGGTAAAAATCGGCGGACAAGCCCTCGCTGCGGGCACCTATGGCCTCTTCAGTCTGCCATCAGAAACCGACTGGACGATCATCTTCAACTCCGTGGCCGACCAGTGGGGCGCGTATGAATACGACGAAACCAAAGATGTACTCCGCACCAAAGTAGTGCCCAAAACCAGCACAGCAGCCTCCGAAACGATGGAGTTTAATGTGACAGATGGCAATACCATTGTGATGATGTGGGGCAATCTGGTAGTACCCTTTGTGGTAACAGCCGGATAATCCGCTATAACTCTGTCTGATGCCTGTTATTCCCTTGTTTGTGAGGCGGGTTTCTGCAATACTTGCCTCCATAGCACTGTTGCTGCTTTTTTCGGGCCAGCAAGAGATGTCTTTTGAGGGGCCCGGATCTACCTTGCTCCGGCAGGGACGATCGCTTTGGGCACAAGGGTATTACGACAGTGCATTTTCCATATTTACGCGCGCGCAGGCCGAAGCTGAAATCCGCAAGGATACACTGACCCTGGCAGAGACCCTCCGGCAGCGCGGAAAGTACTACGCCCGCCACGGCTATCCCGATCAGGCAGAAGCCACCCTCGACAGCGCGATCGCGCTTTCGGGGGTATTAGGGCCTCTTTACGCTGAGGTCATCCTGGCACGCTGCGAGCGCGCAGACGTCGAAGGTCTTCGCGGCGATATGGCTACACGCGCTGCACTTTACGCTGAGATTGTAGCAGACTGTGCGGATTTGACTCCGGCCCGGGATTCCCTCAGGGCAATTGTGCTGCAATGGGCAGCTCAGGCGTATATGGCCAATGACCAGTTGGACAGCGCAGAGCTGCTCGCCCGCCGCTCGTTTGACATTTTTACCCGCATATTGCCCGAAGGGCACCTGGAGCTGGGATATGCAGCAAATACCCTGGGTATTTTGTGCGTTTATGCAGACAAGCGCGATGAGGCGGTCAAACATCTGGAGTACACCCTTCAGATTTTCAGCCGGAAACTACGTCCGGCACATAGCAATACTACACAGGTGCGAAGCAACCTTGCTTCCGTCTGCCTCGACATGGGCCTGCCCTGGGAAGCCCTGAAACTATTGGGAGCAAACCTGCAACACCTCGACAGCATCAGCCCGGCAGCGCAATTTTCGACCCTCTACAACTATGCCACTACCCGGACCATGGTGGGAGACTACCATGAAGCCCTCGCGTACCTCGACCGCCTCGATCTGCTGCTGAAAGAAAAACCGGGTCTGCGTCCTGATGGCTTCGGGCTGGTTTGCTATGAGCGCGCTGCAGCCTATCAGTCATTGCAGGAGTATGATCTGGCGCTGAAATATATCTCTGAAGGCATTACCCGCAACGAATCCCTATTCGGCAAAGACCACTCGCAGCATACGATGGACTATTTGCGCAAAGGTACGATCCTCTCGAAAATGGGACGCTATGAGGAGTCCATCACGGCCATGCAAAGCGCATTACGTCTGGCAGAAAAACACATGGAGCCCCTGGCTATGCGAAAAGGCTGGATCCTGGAGGCATTGGGCGAAGTATATCTGAAAAAAGGCGATGCAAGGCAGGCCCTTCAATATTTCCGGAAGTCGGAACAAATGTTTCAGAAACTCGAAACACGCTGGAACCTCGCCGAAACCTACAGCCAGGTGGCGCAGGCCTGGCGGATGCTGGGACAAGCAGACTCCAATGCGTATTTTCTGCGCCGGGCGTGGGAAGAGGCCCTCCCCGAACTTCCCTTTCAGTCAGCGCCCGACAGCCAGGTGTATGCCTACTGGCACCGCACCCAACTGATGCCGGTCCTCAAAGAGCAGGGTGAAAGTATGTTGTGGCGAGGTACCAGAAATGAGGCTTTTTCCTGCTATAAAGCGTGTATCGCCCTCTCAGACAGCCAGAGCTACTACTTCGAAGCCCCCGGTTCCAAGGTAGCGCGCAACCGGGAGCGTACGGCGTTGACTGAAAAAATACTCCGGATGGGGCGGCTCGACACAGGGCTGTCTGAAGACCGTAAGGGCTGGGTCGAAGAAGCTTTCTACATCGCAGAGTCCAGCAAAGCCTACCTGCTGCGCGAACACCTGCGCGGGCAGGAGGCGCTTCATTTTTCGGGCGTACCGGACTCGCTGATAGAGAAGGAGTTATATTATCGCCAGCGGATAGCTTCCCTACCCCAGGCCGGGTCCGGAGAGGAGATGACGGACGAAGAATGGGCGGCCACTCAAAAAACACTGTTCGACCTTACACAAGCGTACCGCGGCTTGCTTCACCGGCTCGAAACCCAATATCCTGAATATTACCGCCTGAAATATCCCGATGCCTCTTTCCGTCTCGCGGCGCTGAAAAAACAAATAGCGCCTTCTCAGGCAATGTACAGCTACTTTTTGGGCGATTCAGCTTTATACATATTCCGGCTGTATAAAGGAGAGCTGTTGCTATATACCGATCACGCCTGGGAAGAAGAAAGTGTGGAGCGCTGGCTGTCGTTTATCAGCAGTCCGCCCCGGAGTGATTCTGCATATCACTATGAGAAGGTGGCGCGGGATGCCTATCACCCCCACTATAGCCTCTTGCCCGAACTGAATGAAGACATCACGCAGATACTGATCATTCCCTCCGGGAAGCTGGCAAATCTTCCCTTTGAGAGCCTGCTGAAACAGATGCCCCAGGGGCCGGATTACCGGGAGTGGGAGTTCCTCGGTAAAAACATATCCTTTACCTATGCCTATTCGGCGGAACTGTGGCTACAGGAGCAAAAACAGACTGCCGGTTCCTGGGCCAGCTATATAGGATTTGCGCCGGAATTTGGAGCCGAAGGGACAAATGATGCCCGAAGCCGACCCGGTCCGCTGCGGTTTAACCAGGAAGAGGTAACCTTGTCGGCAAAGGCCATGAAAGGACAATCCTTCATGGGAAAACAAGCCGGAGAAAAGGAAATCAAAGCCCTGGCCGGCAAAAATGCCCTGCTCCATCTGGCCACGCATGCCATTGCTGATGAAGAAAGACCTATGCAGTCGCGGCTGTATTTTGCTGCTGACAGCGCTTCGGGAGAGGATGGGATATTGTACGCCCACGAAATGTATGGCCTTCAAATCAACAGTCCCCTCACGGTACTGAGCGCCTGCCAGACCGGAAAAGGGCCGCTTGTACAGGGGGAAGGAGTGATGAGCCTCGCGCGGGCCTTTCAGTATGCCGGCAGCCGCCAGGTGGTGACTACACTCTGGAAAACCGACGATCATGCAGGCGCAACGCTGGTAAGCTCCTTTTTTCAGCAGCTTTCCGAAGGAAAGCGCAGCGAAGACGCACTCAAAGAGGCACGTAAGCACTATTTTCTGCAATCAGACCCGTACCACGCGCACCCGTATTTCTGGGCAGGAATGGTATTGATCGGCAGCGGAGAAGCAGTAAGATCAGCGCCTTTATCTGCGTTTCATTGGACCTTGATTTTTATAGGAATGCTACTCGCCGGGATGCTGGGATACATACAATGGCAAAAACGTCAGCGCAGCAAGGTGACCGTACCCTTTCTCAGCGGCACGCCCGGCCCCGGTGAAAAGTGATAATAATAGACTCCTTCCGGTAGTTGTTCGCCTCCCCAGTCATTCTGGTAGCCTTCGCGGGAAAAAACGGAGCGCCCCCAGCGGTCATAGACCCGCAGTTCATTTTGAGGATAGCGCAGCAGGTTTTCGATCACCCAAAGGTCGTGTATGCCATCGCCATTGGGACTGAATACATTGGGAATAAAAACCGGATGCCCGAAACGAAACTCCAACTCATTGGAAAGAGAGGTCTGCCCGGCTTCAAAGCCTGTAGCCCGAATCCGCAGCCGATGGCGGAAAGCGTCGAGACCATTGTGAAGGAGCAGGTCCAGAGAGTCGGGGGGC
>RDXT01001034.1 GCA_004292985.1 Bacteroidota bacterium | reverse complement strand
CTCCAGACCGCAGGGGCCGCTGGGATTGCGGAGCGAAGACTGCCCTTCGATCAGGATCAGGTCAGGCTGCGCTTCTTTCCAGCAACTGACAATGGCATGTTCCACTTCGCCAGCCACAAAATCATTCAGCGTCGAGTCGAAGATAAAGCCATATTTTCCCCCTTGCAGCCAGCCCGTTTGCCCGGTATAAATCATCTCTGCACGGATGCCCGCCGCCTCGCAGGCCTGGCGCAGGAGCCGTGCCGTAGTGCGTTTTCCCATCGCGCAATCCATTCCCAATACGGCAATTTTGGGAGCTGTTACCTGGTAAATTTCACCCGTCCAGAAATGCAGGTCCTTGCGGTTTTTGGGCTTGCGCACGTCTATGAGCTGCACGCCCTGTGTGGCCGCCAGCGCTGCGATGTCCGGTTTTTCCTGAAGGTATTCGTGCAGTCCATTCACAATGGAAAGGCCCTTTGTAATGGCTTCTTTGATAATGTCTATCATGTCCGGGGGCAGCACTCCGCCTACTGTCGCTACGCCAATAATCAGATAATCAACCTGTTGCAAGTGATTTAGGGCATCTGCGAGGCTTTCAAAAACAGGGATGCCCCGATGTTTTCCATCTAACACCACACCTGCATCTTCTCCAGCGGCGGGTGGATCTATCACGCCCAAAATATCAAACCGCTCTGTTCCCCGGATCAGGCCGTGGGCGGTTTTGGCATCGCTGCTGCGCAGCAGTCCGTTGGTTAATACCAGCGCTGTATTCATGGATTTTTGCGGATGCAGCGGCCCGGAAATTTCCCGGTGGGCTTTTGTGACTGATAAACGAGTTCGCCACCGATCCACACGGCTTCGATGCCGGAAGAGAGGGCCTTGCTGTTTTGAATGGTGGCATTGTCCTGCACCGTTTCGGGATCGAGCAGCACCAGGTCGGCATAATATCCGGGCAAAATCAGGCCTATGTCGCTGAGTCCCAGGTGCTCGGCGGTGAGTCCGGTCATTTTGTAAATAGCGGTTTCAAGGGGCATGATCTGCTTCTCGCGCACATACCTGCCCA
>RDXT01000812.1 GCA_004292985.1 Bacteroidota bacterium | reverse complement strand
TGCATTTTTTTTTAAGCAAACTTAGGGGCGCGGTCGGAGGGCGGGGATGAGTTTTGTTGCCCGGGGCTATGATTAATGTTCCGCCGGGCTGGAGGGAGGCTTTTGGGAGCGTAGAGGGGGGGGTAGTTTTTTGCTTTTACCAGCCAAATTTAAAATGAAATTTTAAATTTGGCTGGTAGTGTAAGTAGAGATATACCAGATGTCAGGTAGCCAGCAGTGAAAAAGCCCTGCGTCAGAGCCTCGGATCCACCTCCTCACTTTCGAGGGCGAGCACCCCAAAAACGCTCTCATGAATGCGTCTGAGCGGTTCCCGCCGCACAAATCGCTCCAGTCCCTCGATTCCAAGGGCAAACTCGCGCAGTGCCAGGGATTGTTTGCGGGTGATGCTTCGTTGTTTGAGCCGCTCCAGGTTTTCGGGTGCATCATAATCAGGTCCGTAAATGATGCGGAGGTATTCGCTGCCCCGGCATTTGATGGCAGGTTGCAGCAGTTCGCCTTTGCCATGCGTAATAAAGTCATAGGGTTTGACCACCATGCCTTCGCCACCCGCAGCGGTCAGCCCCGTCCACCATTCCACGGCCTGCTGGTAGCTTTCGGGGTCATCGAGCTGAACAATCCGGTAGGGAGTTGCCCGCAGCAGTTCCGGACAGGCTTCGCAGAGTTCGTGGATGTGCTGCATGTGCCACGCGTGGCTTTTGTCCGTATGCACCTGCCCTTCGGTAGCCAGGATATGGAAGGGCGCCAGTTTGTAGTCTTTGAGCGAATTCACAGGCCAGCAATAGTGCTGATAGGCTTGCACATAGCGTTGGACAGCGTTTTTTTTAGCGCTAAAAGCCTCTAAGACAGGCGCTACGCCGCTGACTCCCCGCTCCAGGGTGCGTCTGAGCGCCTCTTCCGCCACAGGAAGTGCCGCCAGAGCCGAGGCACCCACAGCCGCATACTGGTCGCGGATAAGGGCCTGGGCTTTGGCAGACCAGGGTAGCAGCTCGGCATCGAGGCAGACCCAGTCCGTATGGAATTTGTCCCAGAATCCGCTCTGTGTCAGGGCATTACGCAGCACTTCGATCAGTTCCTGCCCGATGCTGCCTTCATTAAAAAAGCTTCTTCCGGTACGGGTATAGCATACGCCCGCCCCTTCATTTTCTACCCCAAAGCGGCGCAGGGCGGTAACTTCATCCTTGCAAATCACCAGTACTGCCCGCGAACCCATGTGTTTTTCTTCGCAGATGACTTTTTCGATGCCCTTTTTCTTGTAATAGTTGAGCGCCTGCGCAGGGTGTTCGAGGTAGCCCGGCAGTTCGCTGGACGCGCAGGGTGACATGGTAGGCGGCAGGTAAATCAGCCATTTGGGATTAATGGCAAAGCGGCTCATGACTTCGAGCGCAGCAATGGAGTTTTCTTCCAGAATGGTGATGTTGTGGCGCAGGCGCGTCTGGATAATGCGCTTTCCGGTTACATCCTCGATGTTCAGGAGGTCATCATACGCCTGCTGGGAGCTGAGTTGAAGGGCATTTGCGGCATAATCGAGCGGTCTCACCGGCTCACAATAGACTTTTTGCGCATCTACCGAGACCAGTTGCTCTTCGGGGTAGCGTAAGGCAGTCAGTTTTCCGCCAAATACACAGCCCGTGTCGATGTCAATGGTCTTGTTGAGCCATTCTGCGTCGGGTACGGGGGTATGTCCATAGACCACTTTGGCTTTTCCCCTGTATTCTTTGGCCCAGTTGTAGCGGACAGGCAATCCAAACTCATCAATTTCGCCCGTAGTCTCTCCGTACAGGCAAAATGCCCTGACGGCTCCCGAACCTCTGCCCTGCATCTCTTCGCGCACACCCGCATGGGCCACCACGAGCCGCCCCTGGTCGAGCACATAGTGGCTGATCAGCCCATAGATAAATTTCTGAACCGATTGCCGGAAGCGGGGATCCGGTTCCGCCTCAAACTGCCGCACCGTTTCCTCCAGTCCATGCTTTAACTGTACCTTTTTGCCACTCAGGTACTGCTCAAATTTCACATCATGGTTGCCGGGCACACAGAGGGCATCTCCCGAAGCGACCATGCTCATGACGAGGCGCAACACCCCCGGCGAATCAGGCCCCCGATCCACCAGATCGCCGAGAAAAATGACTTTCCGGCCCTCCGGATGCTTCACCGAATAGCCATACGTTCCAGGGCCCGGCTCTTCTTTGCGGATTTCATAGCCCAGGCGCGTGAGCAGCTCTACAAGCTCATCCATACACCCGTGGATGTCGCCGATGATATCGAAGGGGCCACTTTCGTCTTTTTTGTCATTGTAGAGCTTGTCCCGCACGATTTCGGTAAGCGCCGCGACCTCTTCAGGAGATTTAAGCACAAATATATGCCGGAAGCCTTCCAGCTTCAGGGTACGGAGGGATTGCTTGAGTTGCTGGCGCTGCTGGCGGATAACGTGGGCACCCAGGTTACGGTCGCTGCGGTTTTTGTTGCGGGCTTCGCAGACCTCTTCGGGCATATCCAGCACGATGGCCACCGGCAGGCAATGGTAGGTTTTGGCCAGTGCAATGAGTTCTTTCCGGCCTTCTTTCTGAATATTGGTGGCATCGACGACCGTCAGAAGGCCATTTTTCAGGCGTTTGGCGGCGATATAATGCAATACATCAAAGGCATCATCCGTAGCAGACTGCTTGTTTTCGTCATCAGAGACCCAGGCCCTGCATTCGTCGGAAGAGAGGATTTCGCTTCTTTTGAAGTATTTTCGGGCAAAGGTGCTTTTGCCGGAGCCGGAGATGCCGACCATCGCCACCAGAGAGAGTTCAGGGATGTTGATTTGCATGGGGTGTGTTTAGCTTAATGTCGTGGTTGCCCGCCCATTGTGCGAGGTCCTGCTTACTGAGCGCAGCGGCCATCAGTTCAGGGAAAAGGTCGGGTGTGCAGGCAAAAACAGGTACGCCAATGGAGGCAAAAAAGGCTGCATTCTGGTGGTCGTAGGAAGGAGCGCCCTCATCGTTAAGGGCCAGGAGGGTTACGGCCTGGGTGCCTGTGGCCACAATTTCCGCCATCCGCTTGTGCATGTCCTGCTGATTGCCTCCTTCATAAAGGTCCGTTATCAATACAAACACCGTATCAGAGGGCCGCGTAATAATTTGCTGGCAGTATTTCAGGGCGAGGGCGATGTCGGTGCCGCCTCCCAGCTGCACACCAAAGAGCAGATCTACGGGGTCTTTCAGCTCTTCGGTCAGGTCCGCCACAGCGGTGTCGAAGACCACCATCTGCGTTCTGACCGCGGGAATCGAAGCCATTACAGCCCCGAAAATACCTGAATAAATCACGGAGCTGCCCATCGAGCCACTTTGGTCAATGCACAGCACAATGTCTTTCATCGCTTTGCGCTTCCTGCCGTAGCCGATGCGGACTTCGGGTATAATGGTCTGATATTCAGCCTGATAGTGTTTCAGGTTTTTCTTTATGGTTTCGTTCCAGTTGATTTCATTGTGCCGGGGCCTGCGGTTTCGGGCCGATCGGTTGAGGGAGCCGATGATACTTTGCTGGGTGGGAGCAGCCAGTTTTTGAATCAGTTCGTCCACGACTTTTTTCACGACCAGACGTGCCGTAGCCCTGGTTTTTTCGGGGATTAATTTCCCCAGGGTCATCAGATTGGCTACCAGATGGATGTCGGGCACCACACTTTCGAGCATTTCCGGCTCGGTGAGCATCGAGGTCAGGTTGAGGCGTTTGAGGGCGTCCTGCTGCATCACCTTGACCACAGACTGGGGAAAATAGCTGCGGATATCTCCCAGCCAGCGGGCCACATTGGGAGAGGAAGGCCCCAGACCGCCCTTTTTACTGGAGTTATAAAGGGCTTCGAGGGTGTTGTCTATGCCTTTTTCCTGATCCGAAAAGGTATAGGAAAGTTCTTCGCGCGTTTCGCTGCCCAGGATCAGCCGCCAGCGTTTTACAGGGTTTGCTTCCATCTCAGGGCTGTTTTATGGGGTGAAACATGAGTTTTTCCAATATAGGAAGCACTTTTTCAGCTCTTTCCGGATTAAATGCACCTGCCTGTTGCGTTTTTTCTTTCGAAACGGGCACCTGATGCACCCTCGCAGCAATTTTTCGCTTCTCTCCCTGGGTGTAGGGGGCAAAGGTTCGCCTCAGGAGCGGGATAATCTGAAGAAATACCTCTTCCGGCAGGCTGTTTATCCATCCATGAACCATTCCCCAGATTACATCGTCGAAAAGCAGCAGGGTAGCCCCGTCTTTCAGGAAACCTTCGAGCCAATGGGCCGAATAATGGGGGTCCTGGCTGACCGAAAGGGCCTTGCTGAATTCATCGGCTGTAACTTCTTCGGACAACTCTTTCAGGTCATAGCGGATTTTGCAGCAGGTGCCGTGGATATGCGCTGCTGCCTGCTTCATATCGGTAATGCGCTGCAGGGCCTGGAGCCAGTCCGCTCTGTAGGATTCTGTTTCCAGCAGGGTGATCCCCTGGTGCACCTTCCGGATTTTTTCGGCCAGTTCAGCGGCCTGCTCTTCGTCTATATTGGCACAGCTTCCGGGCAGGTTGGAGAGCATACGGTACAGCACCGACTCCAGCACCAGCCTGACTGTGGCTGTATCGGTGTTGCGCACATTGCCATAGCGGCTGATCTGCACCAGCGGCAGAAAGGCATCCATCAGCAGCTGCGTGTCGAAAGTGGAGGCGCTGAGCACGTCCATCTTTTGCATGGCAGCCTGCATCCCTTCGGGCAGTTCGGCAGGCAAAGCCTGCTGGATCAGCGAACTGATTTCTGCGAGGGTTTTGCAGCTGGCTGCCTGGTGTGCGAGGTAGCGGTTGGCTGCGGCTTCGACGGAGTTGCCCCAGGCTGCTTTTTCCAGCAGGGCAATGGTCATTTCAGGCTGCCAGCGGATCAGCCATTCCTCCTTGAAGGTACCCTTGCTTCGGGCGTGCATGATATGACCCCATGCCACCTCTATGACCCCGAGGCGGTGCAGCAGCATACTTTTCTGCAGGTCGTGGTTGTCGCGCAGGTCGAGGGTCAGGGCCTTCGCTTCGGGCGAGACCTTGAGGCGGAGGCTTTTACAGAGCTTTTCAAAATCCCGCTGAAGAGGCACCTGCGGTGTGCCTTCAGGGAGTTCGCCAAATCTGTGTCCCACGATCAGCTCTTTGCGGATGACCTGCATCAGGATTTCATCCCCCATACACATCACTGTGCGGGTCGCTTCATTATACTCTTTCAGGCTGGCCCGCGACAGGCCACGCAGGGCTGCCAGCGCATGGGAGAGGCGCAGCGCCTCGATGATGTGGGCGGAGGAAATGTCTATGCGATGCTTGCGAAACACATGCGCTGAAAGTGAAAGCCAGAGGGTGCCATCGTCTTCGGGGTGGTCCCATACATGCTGATACCATCCGGGGGAGTCCACGCCTGCGCCATATCCGCTTTCGGAGGATAAACGCTCATGTGTCCAGGGGATCCAGGTGCATTCGACCTTTGTTTTCGGCAGGCTCCGGATCAGGGCTTCATCGCCTTTGCGGTCGGAGAGGTCTGTCAGGGCAGGCACATGCCAGGCTCCGCAGATGACAGCGATGCGTTCATATTTTTCTGTCTGGGCCAGGCGCAGGGCCTTGCGCATGAATGCCTCGCGAATGCGCTCCTCTTCATCACTGCCGGGAAAGGCTTCCCGAAGGCCGCCCATAGCGAGCGCAATGGCCTCAAATACCTCTATGGGTTGTTTTGCCAGCTCAAACTGATGCTCCCACCACTCTTCGGCATCGTCAAAACCAGCAAGATCAGCCAGCCAGGCAATGGGATTTCGCCTGACCGCCACTTCCGGACCTGCCTGGGCGGAGGCAACCGGGCCTTGCTGTTCAGCAGCTGTGCGGGCCAGTTTATGCGTCAGCGGCATATCGATAAAGCGGACAGGCAGCTTTTCACTCAGTCCGTACTGGATGGCATTCCATTCGGGTGAAAAATGGGTAAAGGGATAAAAGACTGCCTGTCTGGGATTGTCAGCGACATAGGCAAGCAGTGCCACCGGCGCTTTCATGTCCGGGTGCTGCGCCCAGGAGAGCATAGACTCCCCTTCGGGGGGACCTTCGATCAGGATGATGTCGGGCCGGGTGGCCCGGAGGGCATCGAGTACATGGCGGGAAGAACCTGGCCCATGGTGACGGACGCCGAAAAGGTGCACCTGCATAGATAGGTCAGATAATATCGCGGCAGGCCCTGTAAATGTCTTTCCAGCCACTGCGCTGCTTCAGCACCGTTTCCATGTATTCCTGAAAGACAATCTTGTCCTGCACAGGGTCTTTGATCACCGCACCGATAACGCCGCTGGCAATATCTTCGGCTTTGATCTGGCCGTCGCCAAAGTGGTAGGCCAGCGAAAGGCCGCTGTTCATCACCGATATTGCCTCGGCTGTGCTCAGGGTGCCGGAGGGCGACTTGAGTTTGGTTTTTCCATCGGCAGACACGCCACTGCGCAGCTCGCGGAAAAGGGTAACTACCTTGTAAATTTCTTCCAGAATGGGTTTTTCTACAGGCAGGTCTATAGATTTACTGAAACTGCTCACCCGCTGCCGCACAATCTCGGCCTCCTCTTCGAGGGTGTCGGGCACCGGGAGAATCACCGTATTAAACCGCCGTTTGAGGGCGCTCGACAGTTCATTTACCCCCTTGTCGCGGTTGTTGGCCGTAGCAATGATATTAAACCCCCGCACAGCCTGTATCTGGGTGTTGAGTTCGGGTACGGGGAGCATTTTTTCAGAAAGAATGGTAATCAGGGTGTCCTGTACATCGGAGCCCATGCGGGTGAGTTCTTCGATCCGCACCACTTTTCCGGCTTTCATGGCCCGCATGACCGGCGTTTCGACGATGGCTTCGGGCACAGGGCCTTTGGACAGCAGCAGCGCATAGTTCCAGCCGTAGCGCACAGACTCTTCACTGGTACCGGCAGTGCCCTGCACGATCAGGTTTGAGTCGCCGCTGATCGCCGCTGCCAGATGCTCGGATACCCAGGATTTGGCGGTGCCTGGCAGACCGTACAGCAGCAAGGCCCTGTCTGTGGTGAGCGTCGCAATGGCGATTTCCATCAGGCGCTTGTTGCCAATATATTTCGGGCTTACCTCAAATCCATTCGCAAGTTTTCCACCCATCAGATAGGTGAGTACTGCATGGGGAGACAGAAGCCAGTTTTGGGGCTTGTTGTGTGAGTCCTGCTTTTTAAGCTCAGCGATTTCAAGGGCAAACTGATGCTCAGCGGATTGACGCAAAAGGGGGGCTGACATAGGCGTGGGTTAATTCGTGAGATTCTTGCGGAATTCTAATATACGGATCAGTTCAAGGTACTGGCTCCGGGAATAGCGGTAGTTTGGCTCTTCCTGGTGCTCCCGGACGTAGTCGTTTAGTGCAGGCAGAAGGTCTAAGGGCAGATGCAATGTCAAAGAGCGGTACTGCTGGTGGGTGAGCGCATAGGGTTGCTTTTGCAGGTGTTTGAGGATCTGCTTCGCCAGACGGGGAGCGATGGGGGTGTAGCTGTCATCGCAAAGGATGGCAAACAGCGCATCCAGGTGGGTGCTGACGAAGTGCTCATAGTAGGGCGCGCGCTCGCTTTCGGGCAATAGCTGCACCAGGCGCAGGTCCTGCACCTCTTTGTGCTCCAGCAACTGCGAGGCCCAGCCCTGGTGGCGGAAGTGAAGCGATGCTTCGATAAGATAAGGCAGCAATACGGCGTGCTCCTTGTGGCTGAGCAAGAGGTCCAGCAGCTCTTTTTCTGTGCAGCCCAGCTTTCCGGCCAGTTCAGACGGCTGTACAAAGGCCAGGGTTTGTCCAAGCCAGAAGACAGCGTCCTGTACCCCTTTCTGATTGCTCACCTTTTCGATGCCGGAGGTAAACAGCTCTTCGCCCGGAGGGAGGTTTTTATGGAATTTGAGGGTCTTTTTTCGCGAAATAAGGAACTGCTTTTCCTCCGCCAGGGTGATCACTCGCAGGGCATAGTCCAAATACAGGCGGTTGAGGGCAGAGCCGGGCAGTTTTTTGAGCAGAAAGAGCGCTATCTGCTTCACCTTTACGCTTTTATCTGAAAGGCACTGGGTCAGGAAAGCCTCGTCAGCAGCGGAAAGTCCCGCTTCGAGCATCGCAATGAACTCCGCCCGCACTGCGGCAGATTCTTCCTGGAGGGTCGCGCTGAGCAGGGCCGTAGCCTCTGCCGGATTTGCCTTGCGCAGCTCCTTAAAAAAGGTTTTCCGTGCCTCAGGCGAACCCGTTTCCCAGATATTTCCCTCTTCCGGCACAGGCGTAAGTTCCTGCCAGCGGGGATTGATGCGGCAAAGCCAGGCACCCGTTTCGCCACAGACCTGAATCAGTGCCTCCGCTTTTTTCTTGTGCTCCAGCGCCTTGTCGAGCATCCGTGTGACGAGACCGCTGCTGACGACCCGCTGCCGGATATGGCACCGGTGGATCAGGTAAAAAAGCAAGACATTGTCTTTTTCCTGGAGGGCGGCTTCAAAATGGCTCGTGGTGGCGGTGTCTATGACAGGTCGTTTTTCCTCCGGACAGGGCGGAAGCGCCACAGGGAGGTGGAGGCCCGCTTCGCCTGCCTCTTCATATATAAAAGCCGCCGCCGCCAGACGCAGGAAACGCACTTCTTTTTCGGTCTCTTCTGCGGCGATTTTTGCGAAAAAATCATGCGATTCAGACAGGTACTGTGGGAAGTACTTGTCTGTGCCCAGCATGGCAGATTTGATGATTTCTTCTGTCAGTTTCATAAGCCCGCAAAAAAATGTTGCTCCTTCCAGAGGGAATGAATCCGGAGTTGTTGATTTTCATAGGTGGCAAAGCAGTTGAATGTCAGCCCTTTACTGAGGGCGAGCATCTGCCAGCAGGACTCTTCAGTATTTGCCAGGGGGAGTGCAATTGCCTCTTCATCACAAAGAAAAAAGGCCCTGGTGCCATCCATGACGATCCGGAATCCGGAAAGCACGAAGGGGATTTTTTCACAGAAGGGACTTGCGGCCAGCACATCTGCGACCTGGTTCAGCAGCTCTCCGGTCCGGGAAATGCCCTGCTGCGGCAGATCCGGAGGCTGGCTTACGCCTTGTTTTTTGACAAGCGCCCGCTGGGGGATCGCGGCGGGATAAAAGACCAGCTCGGCATAAACGGATCGCCCTGGCAGGAAAAAGGCCTCCGGCACCTGATTGCCTGCATAAAAATTCAGCAGGAGGGCATGTTTTTCGCTTGCCGATCCATAGAGCCAGACCCTTTCGGTGATGAGGTTATCTTCATTTTCTACCTGCCGGGACAGTATTTGCCACTGGTCTGCAATCCCCTCCTGCGCAAGAATATCCTCTTTGGATTTTGTCCATCCGATCAGGGTATCCAGCTCTTCACGGAGCAGGTCGCCGAGGGTATTTTTATAGGTGTATGCCTCTGTCATCAGGTAGATTTTTGACAGCAGCCGGATCAGCGATTTTTGCCAGCCTTCCTGATAAAAAGGAATCGTTTCGATTTTTCGCAACTGGTAGGAAAGCCCGGCAGCCTGGGCATCTACCATACGCGCAGCGATGTGGCTGCTGAAGTGATAGGGGTTTTGCGGCACATTCATAATCCCCGTTCGGGCCACATCCTGTATCCAGGACCGGAGTTCTTCGATTCCGGCGCGGATTTTTTTCTCGCGGGCTTCGATGCGCTTCAGGCGGGCAGCCTCATCACCCGCTTTGGGAGCAGCCTTTGTTTCTTTCTGCTCCTTTTTTTCGGTAGTGGCGGCCCTTTTTTCGATCCAGGCCTCGATTTCGGGTGGAAGGCTGCTTTTTTCTACAAATTCATTCTTTTTTTCAGCGAACAGCAGCAGCAGTCCCAGGCCATGCTTGCAGGGAAATTTCCGGCTGGGGCAGGAGCATTTAAATGCCGTATTGCCAAGATCGACGTAGGTGAGATAGGGCGTTTTTCCACTGCCCTGACATTCACCCCAGAGGGCTTTCGGGTGGCTGTGGCGGCTGACCCAGCGCCGGGCCTGCGCCAGTTCTGCACCCGCTTTGGCAGATGCATCATCGGGCGCGAGCGCAAGTATATGGGAGCGATCCATCATGCCTTACTTCTTTTGTGTAAAAACAGCCATTTGTGAAGGGCCTCCGACGCCTTCTGCCTCCTCGCCGATGGGAGAAATCTGCACTTCATAGCCGTGGCGATCACAAACCCCCTGTGCCCAGGCCGCAAACTCGGCACGGGTCCACTCAAAACGGTGGTCTTCGTGGCGCATGTCTTCGGCATCGAGCTGTGTCCACATGACATTAAACTCCTGGTTAGGGGTCGTGAGAATCACCGTTGTTGGCCGGGCATATTCAAACAGTACCCGTTCGAACGCGTGGAGGCGGTTGGGGTCCATGTGCTCGATCACTTCGACTACTGCTGCTGCATCAAAGCCTTCCAGCCGCGCATCCCGGTAGGTGAGGGAGCCTTGAAAGAGCCTGATACGCTCTTTTTGTTTGGGCGCCATCTCTTCGTAGCGGATCCGCTCTTTGGCTTTTATCAACTCGCGGTAGGAAACATCCATCCCGGCAATTTCCTGAAACTGTTTGTGTTTTATCAGTTGCCGGATCAGTTTTCCTTCGCCGCAGCCCAGGTCCAGCACGCGGGCCGCGCCTGATGCGAGCAGTTCCTGCGTTACCCGCAGGATACGTTTGTCGTGAAGGCTTTCGCGGCGCTGTTGTGCTTCGGTAGGTGCTGCACCCTCTTCTGCTGCGGGCAAAATGACCTCTCCCTCGCTCAGGCGTTCCAGCGCCTGGCGCGACAGCGAACCCAGATTGATCAGGTAGCGCCGCACGATCTGCTCCCGCTCCGGGTGGGATTTCAGCCAGCCTTCCCCTTTTTCGAGGAGTTTGTCTATTTCCTGTGGATTAACGAAATAATGTTTGTCATTATCCAGCGCCGGAATCAGCACATACAGGTGCGAAAGCATTTCCCGGACGGTAATCGTATGCCTGAGGGTCAGGCTGTAATAGGAGCTGGCCCCCCATTCGGGAAATTTTTCATCGAGCGGGTGCCGGACCAGCGTGATGTCATAGCCCAGCGGTCCGAAGAGCTTGCGGATCAGCATTTCGCCGCCCTGGGGAGCCGGCAGCACAGAAAGCGAAACCTCCAGCGGCAGCGGCAGGTCCACCAGTTCGGGTTTGTCCTTGCATTTGCCATTCAGGGCCGAAGAAAAAGCCTTTGCCAGCGCCACACTCATAAACGAAGAAGCCACATAGGGCCTGTCATTTACATATTGCCCCAATGCGAACCCTTCTTTTCCCTGGCTGCGCGCGCCCCGTACCATTTCGATCGGATCAATGTCTAAGAGCAGGCAAATGCTCGTTTTTTCCTCACTTTTTTCAGGGTAAAACAGATGCGCCTTTCCCACCGAAAGCTCGACTGTCTGAAAGCGGTCGGGGTGCTTGTGCAGCAGGTAGCCTAAATCTGTGGCAGGGAAATGGGTGGTGGTGATGCTGAGGATCATAGGGCGTTTTCAGTTGCTATCGCTCTGTATGGCAAAGATAATCGTAAATCCGGATGCGCCAAACAAGCCCTTAGGCTGTTTCATTCGCATAAAAGCGGCTTCGGATCTCTATTAGAAGCCCATTTACCGCCTGCTCGTCGGGCTTGTCGGGGAGCGTGGGAGGAAATGTCAGCGCTGGGTTGTATATTTGATGTACGAAAACGCTATGGCATGATTGAATCCATTTCGATAGAAAACTTTCGCTGCTTTAAGCATACCCGGATCGGGGGCTTCAAAAGGGTGAACCTGATCGGAGGGCAGAACAATGCGGGGAAAACCAGTTTGCTGGAGGCGATGCTGCTGGCCAGCCAGCGCGGTATAGATTCTATTGAATTTGTTCAGGCTACACTTAGAAATGTAACCTACAACCAGACTGCGCCAGAACTTAGCTGGAATGGGCTTTTTTATCAGAATCGCCAGCAAAACCCCATTGAAATTTCGATACAATACCCAGATCGCACCCAGGGTATCCAGCTCACATATGAAGAAGAAACCGGCTCTGCGTATGCGGACCGGGTCGAGGATACGGGTAGCGGACAATGGAATCGTATAAAAGATAACCGAATCGAAAGAAAAGTTTCAAAATCCATCCTTCGGGGCCTGCTGACAGAGAGTGGGGAGCTTAGTGAACATGGATTTTCCTTTAAGATCATTGTAAACAAAGATGCAGACCCGAAAGATTTTGTGGCAAGAAAAAGCAATCTGCCCTTGCCAGTACCCGTGCCTTTTATTCCTGCCGGGTTTAAGCCAGACCCCAGGAGTATTTCGCAGGATGTCGAGTTGCTAATCAAAGCTGGTAAGGAAGACATTTTACGGGATGCGCTGGCAACCATTGATCTGGATATTGATCAGATACGGGTGTTTCATTATCCGGCTCTGGAAGTAAATCTCAGGCGTGCTGCTGAATCATTTCTTCCCTTAAGTCTGTTTGGAGATGCGATTACGCGGGTTATAGATATAATTGTCAAAATATTGAAATCTCCCAATGCTGTTTTGCTCATTGATGAAATCGAAAATGGCATTCACTACACCCACCAGCAGGAGTTCTGGAAATTGCTTTTTAAGGTAGCCCGACAGTTTAATGTTCAGATATTCGCTACCTCTCACAGCCTGGAAATGATTCGTGCATTTAATGAAGTTGCTGCAAATGAGGAGTTTACAGCGGAGGCCCAATATGTCGAAATGTTTCGCAGCGTCCGTAGCGGAGAAATTGTAGGCAATATGATTTCGCACGATACGCTGGCCTATTCTCTGGTAAATAACCAAACCTTCAGAGGAGAGTAAACATGGCCCGTACTTTATTAATCGTTGAAAGCCCTAACGATAAGGCTTTTATGCAATTGCTGATGTCGTCTTCCCAGATGACGGAGATCAGCCCTATATATGACACGGAGATAGACCATCTGCATAATTTTACGGGTACAGATGGAAAAGAAAAAAGAGGAAAAGATGCCCTCCCTCAGAAACTCCAGGTAGTTAAAGCCCAACTCAGCAAAAAAAGCCCGGATATTCAACATATTGCAGTGATCGTAGATGCAGACTCGCCTCCGACAGGAGGAAAAACGCAGTCGCTGGCGTTAATCAACCGGGCCTTTGAAGAGGCTTTTGGGGTAAACCCTGGATTTACAGAGCCGGGACAGTCGGTTGAGCATACGGTTAATCTGTCAGGCGAGTTAGCCGCCTTAAAAATGTCCTGTTATCTCACGCAGGATAGCACTGGCGAAGGAAATCTCGATACTGTTCTGAAAGCGATCGCTTCCCAATCCTGCGCAGAAAGCGACTGCCTCGAACTGATGAACGCATGTGTAGCAGAAAAGACCGGGGCGCCTATGCGGGATTTCACCAAGCAGTGGGTAAATTATTATGTGCGGAGCCACGCCAGTAAAAAACAGCTCAAAAATGCAGAAAACCGCCTTCATGAAGTGATTACGGAGCAAGGGAAAGACATATTTAACCTGAATTCGCCTGTCATTGAAGGACTCAAATCGTATCTTCAGCGCATCTCCGTTTAGCGTGATGAGTTCAGGCATCTGCCCACACCTTACCCCCCAGCAGCATGACCTTACAATCCTTTTTTACCTCTGTTTCTCCCCTGCACCCGCAGACCTGGCAACAGATCGGACCGCTGTTCCGGCGGGTGATCCTGCCCCGGCAGGCGCATTTTATTGCCGCAGATGAGACTGCCCGCGAGGTCGCTTTTCTGGAATCAGGGGTCGTGCGGGCGTATTTTACCAATGCCAAAGGGCAGGAATACAACAAACAGTTTTTTGTCGGTCCCTCGATCATTGGAGCTTACACCTCCCTGCTCACGGGTAAACCCAACCTGATCCCGCAGCAGGCACTCACAGACTGTGTGGTCTGGGCAACTGATTATCAGGAGATTACAGGGCGTTATGACCAGTGCCCCGACCTGGAGCGCCTGGCCCGGAAAATTGCGGAGTACTATTTTCTGGAAAAAGAAAAAAAGGAAATTGACATCGTACTGCTCGATGCGACGGAGCGTTACGCGCTTTTTCTGAAAGAATTTCCCGGCCTGTATCAGGAGATCCCGCAATATCATGTGGCCTCCTACCTGGGCATCACACCCGTGCAGCTCAGCCGGATCCGTCATCAGTTGGCGGCTAAATGAAGTCCCTTTCTTTACCTATGTTAATGCAGGCGCAGGGGCGGTAGGGTAGGTTTGTGCCATGAAACATTCACAAACGACCTCCGCAGTTTTTCTGGCAGTCCTGGCCGCTGTAACTCTTTTCCTTTGTCCGGCTTGCGCCATACATCCCCTCGCGTGGCATCCGGCGCCCAAACCCGCCTTTACAGGCACCCTTACCCTCAATGACTCCCTCAAAACCCTCGAAAAAATACCCCTGGGAGCTTGGTGTGGCCCGGAAGACATCGTTTTTGATGCCCAGGGCAACCTGTATTGTGGCGTACACCGGGATGCGAGCGACTTTAGCGATGGCAGAATTCTGAAAATAGATCCTTCGGGCAAAGTGGAGGAGTTTTTCAGCACAAATTCCTGGGTAGCGGGGCTGCATTTTGACAGAAATGGCAACCTGATCGCCCTCAGCCACCGCTTGGGCCTTATCAGCATCAGTCCGGACAAGGTCCTTACGGTACTGGCCGATCACGATGAAAAAGGCCGTCCTTTTCTCATCCCCAATGGCCTCGACATTGCCTCCGATGGGAAAATCTATTTTTCCAATACCTCCCACACGTCGGCCTATACCCCGAAGTATGGCCGCAAGCTGATCCTGGAAATGCAGCCCAACGGCGGACTCTATCGCTACGACCCCGCTACGGGCGCTGTCAAAACCCTTATTGAAGGCACCTATTTTGGCAATGGCGTGGTGCTGAGCCAGGACGAAAGCCATCTGCTCATGACCGAAACCGAGCGCTACCGGGTGCTGCGCTACTGGCTGCGGGGCGACAAAACGGGTGGAACAGAGGTATTTATGGACAATTTACCCGGTTTTCCCAATGGCATTTCCATCCGGGAAGACGGGAGCTACTGGCTCGGTTTTTCTACCCGCAGAAACGATGCGCTCGACAAAATTCATCCCCGTCCCGGAATGAAAAAACTCGTTTATTCTCTGCCTGATTTCCTACAGCCCCAGGCAGATCTCTTCGGGATGGTCCTGCATGTTTCGCCAGCGGGCGACGTTCTGGGAGGCTTGTTTGATCCGACGGGCACATCTGCGCCGGAGGCAGGCGCCGTCAAGGAATACGGAGGCTATCTGTATATCGGCGGCGACGTGATGCCGTATGTGAGACGGGTGAAGGTCCGGTAGTCACTACCCCCGCTTAGACCGCATCGCCTTCACCTGCTTCAGGCCCGGATCATGCGCCAGACGCGCGTACTCCTCCGATCCGGCGGGATAAATCGCGACTTTGCCCTCTGCATCGCTGTGAACACCCCACCCATAGCGTTTGGTCAGGGGCGAAGAGCGGAGGCAAGGCTGCCCTTTGGAGAAAAAGCGCTCGCGCTCCTGCTCCATTTCCGCCTGCGAAAAGCCACTCCGGAGCGCAAAAACCCCAAATATCACCTCGTCCGACGTATACACATAGGGTTTGTCGGCCAGCATA
>RDXT01001033.1 GCA_004292985.1 Bacteroidota bacterium | reverse complement strand
ATGGTACGAAATGTAAGCACGGCCGTCTGCGGACCGCGAATGCTGACCTTCCGCACTTCAAAGCGTTCGAGGGGCGCACCCTCTTTGCCCAGATACAGGTTCCGGGCCTTGGCGTAGTCGTTGATGTCCTGCACATCAAAGAGGCACTTCACCTCTCCGGTCAGGCCCTGGGACTTCACGACCTTTCCCAGGATCAGACATTCTTCACGTTCCATACAGGCAGATAGAAAAACTGCCACCCTTTTGGATGGCAGCTATACGCTTATCTTCTCTTCTTGCTCACTTTTTTCTTCTTCGGCTTGTAAACCGGATTCGTTGGTATCGGTTCGAGTGGCTGGCTGTTGACATCCACCGAGATAAATACCTTCGTAGCCTGTTTGTCCTTGGCTTCGCGCCAGGCGCCGTAGATGCGGGTAAATTCTTCTTCGGTACGCTCTTGTTTGGTGAGCGCCCATTTCAGAATAACGCCGGAGTGACGCAGCATGGAGTACACCGTGTTGGTCGGCTGGGCACCATGCTGAAGCCATTTCAGGGCAGCATCGTGATCAATGTACACGCGCGCAGGGCGTGAGACCGGATCATAAAATCCGATTTTTTCGATGAAGCGTCCGTCGCGGGGCGAACGGGAGTCGGAGGCGACGATAGAGAAGTGGTCGAGGTTCTTACGACCTTGTCTCTTCAGTCTCAATTTTACTGGCATATAACCACAAATTGGGTAAAAAGAATGGACGGCAAAGGTACGTGTTTGTGTATCAATTGCAAAATATTCTTTACAAATTCCGCTGAGCGCGCTCGGCGGCGGCCCTTCGCAGGCGGTCATTGATGGCGCGGCCCAGGCCTTCTTCGGGTGCCGGTTCGGCGAGGATCAGGTCCAGACCCGCCTCGTCCAAACGCCGCAGGCTCGCAAACAGGGTCCTTGCTGCCTCTTCTGCGTTGCCCGATGGGCTCAGAATTTCCTGCATAAAAGGCCATTCCGGCCGCCTGTGCGACCAGGCCAGAATACCTGTTCGGGCAGGAAGTTCCGCCCGCAGGAGTTCGTCTATA
>RDXT01000043.1 GCA_004292985.1 Bacteroidota bacterium | reverse complement strand
CTTGAAGAAATTGGCAAAATCTGCCGTGAGCATGGTATCTGGCTTCACGTGGACGCCGCTTATGCGGGTTCGGCCTTCATTCTGCCTGAATATCAGCATTATATGAAAGGAATCGAGCACGCCGACAGCTTCGTATTTAACCCCCATAAGTGGCTTTATACGCATTTCGACTGCTCGCTCTATTATGTAAAAAATCCCGAACTGCTGGTCCGCACCTTCGAAATTCTGCCCGAATACCTCAAAACCCAGGCCACCCAGGTCAACAATTACCGCGACTGGGGCATCCCGCTGGGCAGGCGCTTCCGGGCGCTGAAGCTGTGGTTTGTGCTGCGCAGCTATGGCGTGGAGGGCTTGCAGGCAGGGCTGAGAGAACACATGCGTATCGCAAAGGTGTTTTATGATCTGGTGGAGCAATCGCCTGATTTTGAGATACTTGCGCCCCTTTCGCTGAACCTGGTCTGCTTCCGCTATGCGCCTCCCGGAGCCGATCCGGCGGCATTGGACAGCATTAATGAGTCTCTGGTGCATCGCATCAACCAGCGGGGGCACATCTACCTCACCCACACCCGCCTGCGGGGGGCATATACGCTGCGGATGGCCATCGGGCAGGTAACGGTGGAGGAGCGACACGTCCGGGCTGCCTGGGAAGAGATACAGGGTCAGGCTCTATTTGCGAGCGGCCTCTGACTTGAACTGGTGTTTTTTTAACACATAGATACATAGCACACATAGAACCATGCAGATATGCCTATGATCTCTATGTGTCTATGTGTTTGATAATAAAGAGTTTACTCCGCTTGTGAGTAGTCTCCGACCCAAAACAAACCCTCCCCTCAGACCGTAATCGGCGCTTTGGGATATTCGATCCGGCTATGATTCATCGTCAGCAGCTGGCGGTAGAGCGACTTGCGTACGACCGATATATCCTTGAAAGTCAGTGAAGAATTTTCGAGCTGGCTGTCTTTGATCTTGTGATCCACGATCGCATCTACCATTTCGCGGAGCTTTTCGGGAGTCGGCGACTTCATGGCCCGCGAAGCAGCCTCCACAGAGTCGGCGATCATAACCACAGCCATTTCTTTGCTGAAGGGAATCGGCCCCGGATAGCGGAAACGGCCCTCATCGGTCGGCTCGTCGCATTTGTTCTCTTTAAGGTACTGCCGGTAAAAGTACTCGACGCGGGTCGTGCCGTGGTGGGTTTCAATAAACTGAATGATCTCCTGGGGCAGGCGGTATTTATGTGCCAGGTCCACTCCTTTTTTCACGTGGCCAATGATGATCTCCGCGCTCTCGGTGCAGTCGAGGTTGCCGTGGGGATTGGCCAGGCGTTCCTCCTCGGACATATTTTCAATGAAATACTTGTGGTGATACGTCTTTCCGATGTCGTGATACATCGCTCCTACGTGCGTCAGGAGGGCATTTCCACTGATTTCATTGATGGCGGCCTCAGCGAGGGCGGCTACGTGCAGGCTGTGCTGAAAGGTGCCGGGCGCTTTGCGGGCCAGATCCTGCATCAGCGGGTGGTTCGTATCGAGCAGTTCGAGGAAGGTCAGATCGGAGGTTGTGCCAAATACGCGCTCGAACACATAGATCAGGTTATAGGCCAGCAGCGTCAGCAGCACATTAATCCCGAACAAGAGGAGCGTATGATACGAAATGGCTTCAAAACTCCCTTTGCTCAGCAGATGGAAGGAGACATAAGAGACAATATAGGCTACCAAAACATAGCCCAGGGTATAAAAAATGGTGTCGCGTTTGCGCAGGCGGCGCAGGCTGAAAACGACCACCGTCCCCGCAATGGTCTGCACAAACACATACTCCAGTCCCTGTTGCACCAAAACGGCTCCATACATGGCTGTGAGCAGGTTGCACATAAAGGCTGTCCGGTGCTCAAAAAAGTTGCTGATAAAAATGGCCACAATACAGGCAGGGGCCAGATAAATATAGGAAAGGTTGATATTGGGTCCCAGGGTCTGGGAAAGGCGTGCCGCCAGGGGCGTAAGTTTGGTCGCCATGACCATCAGCCCTACTGCCATCAGAATCACTACCAGGATCAGGCTCAGGCGGCTGTTGTCAAAGTAAATGCGGGGGCGGTTTACGCTCAGGTACGAAAGCAACACGCTGGTAATCAGCACCACAATTAAAAACTGCCCCAGCAGGGTCTGCAACTGCCGGCTGCCTCCGAATCGCTTTTCCTCTTCGATGATCAGCGAATCAATGATAAGGCTGCTGCGGGCATCCACCACCTCGCCTTTGCCGACAATCTCTTCCTTATCCGCAATTTTCTCCCCATATTCAGAAATCTGGCTGCTGAGCAGACGGCGCGACTCGTCGGTGAGAGACTGGCTGAATACAATATTTGGAGATAATCCATTGATCATCAATTCTTTCAGAAAATTCCATTCCGCTGCGGGAAGGTTACTTTGCTGAGCGGAGAAGTAGCGCAGCAAGCCTTCGCGCCCCTGCAAAAAGCGGTTGGTGGGCAGCATCACTTCGCGTCCCGGCGTTTTGCGCAGAGAGACAAACTCTGTCGGCTGGCTGTTACGGAACTCGATATATTTTTGGCGATACACGTCGGATACCAGGCGTTTTGCCTCTGCCTCCATCCGCTGTCGCATGGCAGACGCAGGCTGTATGGCCCCGGGATCGGCAAGCCTGAGCGGGTACGAAGCCCATACCTGAAGTGCGCGGGCCGTATCTCCTGAGGATACAATTACCTGATATTCAGTTACTTTTGCGTAAAACTCCGCTATTTTACCCAGCAAAAGCTCCTGCATCCGTGTGGCCTGGGCGCTGTCCTCTATATATACGTCGGGCAAGTCGGCCAGCCAGCGATTTCTTTCAGCCTCCAGGCTATCCTCAGATTTAATGATAGCAAACTCGAAAGGGGCGAGCAGCGTTTCTCCCTTCCATATCTGGCCCGTCTCGTGCGGATAGCGCAGCCGGAATGAGCGGGGCAGCATGAGTGTCATGAGGATCATATACCCAAAAATAAGGGTAGCCCGCAGCAAATATCGGCTGCTCCGGAAGCGGCGGGCGCTTAATATATGTCTCCAGCGTGACATTCAGGAAAACAAAGATAGTAAATATCGGTTTGAGAAATCGTGTCGAATGTAGTTACTTTGCACCATTACTTTAACATACGCGTAACCTTTTCGCTATGATTCAGGATCAAACCCACGCCCGTGTAGCCCACAGGTACGAAGCTTCCGACTATTACCTGCTCGATGACCTGTTTACGGATGAATACAAGCTCATCCGCGACTCTGTGCGTAGCTGGATCAACGAAAAAATAACGCCCCATATCAACGAATGGGCGCAAAATAATCACTGCCCGGTAGATCTGGTGCAGGAAATGGGTGCCCTGGGTCTTTTTGGCCCCTCACTGCCCGAAACCTACGGCTGCCCAGGCCTCGACGACATGGCCTATGGCATCATCATGCAGGAAATCGAGCGCGCTGATTCCGGCATCCGCTCCATGTGCTCTGTGCAAGGCTCGCTGGTGATGTATCCGATTTACAAATACGGTTCCGAGGAGCAGCGCCACAAATACCTTCCCAAGCTGGCTTCAGGTGAAATGATGGGCTGCTTTGGCCTGACAGAGCCGGATCACGGCTCCAATCCCGGTGGCATGACCACGCATTTCAGCGACGAAGGGGATCATTACCTGCTTAATGGTGCCAAAACCTGGATATCCAACTCTCCTTTTGCGGATATTGCCGTCGTCTGGGCAAAAAATGAAGCCGGAAAAATCCACGGCCTGATCGTAGAGCGGGGAATGGAAGGCTTTTCGACTCCTGAAATTCACAATAAATGGTCTCTGCGCGCCTCAACTACCGGAGAACTGGTGTTTGACAACGTAAAAGTGCCGAAAGAGAACCTGCTGCCCAATGTATCGGGCCTGAAAGGACCTATGGGTTGCCTCGACAAAGCCCGTTACGGCATCGCATGGGGAGCGATCGGCGCGGCGATGGACTGCTATTCCACCGCCCTCATTTATGCGAAAGAGCGGATTCAGTTCGACAAGCCCATCGCAGGCTTCCAGCTTACCCAGCGCAAGCTGGCCGAGATGGTAACCGAAATAACCAAAATGCAACTGCTGGCCTACCGCCTCGGCCAACTGATGGTCGAAGGCCGCGCCACCACCGCCCAGATTTCCATGGCCAAGCGCAACAATGTCGAAGGCGCCCTGAAAATTGCCCGCGAAGCCCGCCAGATCCTCGGCGGCATGGGTATCACAGGCGACTACCCGATCATGCGCCACATGATGAACCTCGAATCCGTCGTTACCTACGAAGGCACCCACGACATCCACCTGCTGATTACAGGAATGGATGTGACGGG
>RDXT01001032.1 GCA_004292985.1 Bacteroidota bacterium | reverse complement strand
GACCGGGGCCGTTTTTCGGAGATGCTGCGCCAGCTCGAGATCCCCTACCCCGACTTTGGGGTGGCCGAAAATGCGGAGGAAGCCCTCGAAGTGGCCCGCCGCGTCGGTTATCCGGTGCTGGTGCGCCCCAACTATGTGCTGGGAGGACAGAGCATGCGCATCGTAATCAACGACGACGAACTGACCGCCCACGTGCTGAAAATCCTGGGCGAAGTGCAGGGCAACAAGGTGCTGGTGGACCACTTTATTGATGGCGGTATCGAGGCCGAAGCCGATGCGATCTGCGACGGTGAAGACGCCTACATCATCGGGGTCATGGAGCATATCGAGCCTGCGGGCATTCACTCCGGCGACTCGATGGCGGTGCTGCCTCCCTTCGACCTGAGCAAAAAGATCCTCAAAGACATAGACACGATCACCAAAAAACTGGCCAAGGCCCTGAAAATCAAGGGTTTGATCAACATCCAGTTTGCTATTAAAAATGATACGGTGTATGTGATCGAGGCCAATCCCCGCGCCTCCCGCACAGTGCCCTTCATTGCGAAGGCCTATGGTGAGCCTTATGTCAATTACGCCACCAAAATGATGCTGGGAACGCATAAAGTGAAGGATTTCAAGTTTATGCCCCGTTTAGATGGCTATGCGATTAAGGTTCCGGTGTTTTCGTTTGATAAGTTCCCGAATGTGGACAAGGCCCTCGGGCCGGAGATGAAATCTACCGGAGAGAAAATCTACTTTATCAAGGACCTGCATGATCCTTTCTTTGTGAAGGCTTACAGCGAGCGGAATATGTATCTGGCGCGATAGAGAGTTGCGTGAGATCTGTACAAGGGGGCAATACCCCTTGCGGTTGTTGCAAAAAGCTGATGGAAACCGAATAAACAGGAGCTGGCGGGCTCCTGGCGTGTTACATTCTCTACACGTTTCGGTACAAATGTAAAATGAATCATTATTTTTAGTGACTTCATTCCGCATACTTCCTAACGCTTCTTTCGCAATGAAACCATTCTTCACGTTGCTGTTTCTGCTCTGGGCTACGGGGAT
>RDXT01001031.1 GCA_004292985.1 Bacteroidota bacterium | reverse complement strand
AACTACTTACAGGGCATCATCCGCGACCGGCGCAACAACCCTTCTGATGCGTCGTATACGGCCTCGTTATTCAAAAAAGGGGTGAACAAGATTGCCCAGAAAGTAGGCGAAGAAGCCGTTGAACTGGTGATCGAGGCTAAAGACAATAATGACGACCTGTTCCGGGGCGAAGCCGCCGATTTACTGTTTCACTTTTTGGTGCTGCTTGAACAGAAAAACATGGATCTCGACGACATTATTGCGGTTCTACAGGCCCGCCATGCCGGAAAATAGATTTGAGTTTCTGTTTGTCCCTGATTCGTTGTTACTTTCCTAAAAACAACTGAAAAATGGGCATCATTATTCGTATTCTGATTAGCGCAGTGGCGGTTTACATCGCCAGCTACGTCATTCCGGGCATCACCGTTACGGGCTTTGGCGCGGCCCTAGTGGTGGCCATCGTGTTGGGCTTACTCAATGCGTTCCTGAAACCTATTCTGGTTATCCTGACCATTCCGATCACGATTCTGACGTTGGGACTTTTCTACCTCGTTATCAACGTAATTATGGTCTATCTGGCGGCTTCACTGATCGACGGTTTTGCGGTAAGCGGTTTTTTCGCAGCCCTGCTGTTTAGCATCCTGGTCTCCATTGTGACCTGGGCTATTGATGCAATTGTCAATTAGAAATTCCCTGAGCAACTGATTGCTGACGCGTAGGGCTTCGACAAACTCAGCCTGACTTGAAAATTGATTCTGTTTCCTGAACAAGATCAACGTGGAAGTCAGGCTGAGCTTGTCGAAGCCCCACGCGTCAGCTTTTTTATGAATGAGAACCCTTCTATTTTCAAGAAATTCCCCCGTACTTACTGCACCTTTTCCTAAACCGACCCGTCGGACCGCCAATGACCACCGAAACTTCTCTTCACTACGATGTGATCATCGTAGGCGCGGGCTATGCTGGCCTCACTGCTGCCCGCGACCTTCAACGAGCCGGTAAATCCGTGCGCGTACTCGAAGCCCGCGACCGCGTAGGGGGCCGCGTCTGGACCCAACACTTCGACGAT
>RDXT01001030.1 GCA_004292985.1 Bacteroidota bacterium | reverse complement strand
CTGGCACTACCCGGCTCCGCCAAAGGCGCTGAGGAGTGCATGGAGGCCGTCTTCCCGCACCTGCTGCACCTGTTTTCGGTGCTGGGTGGGGAAGGACATGGGTAAAAACGCGAAGTCTGTGCGCGGTATCAGACCGTAGGCAGTTTCCAGCCGTTCTGGTAATTGCTGCGGCTGAGGGCATTGGCCTCGGCGTCGTTTTTGAACATACCGCTGGCGGCGTCCCAATATACCTTGCGTCCGGTTTTGAAGGCAATGTTGCCCATGTGCGCATTGATCGCAGCAACAGCGCCCGTTTCGATGCCACATTTCAGGATGGACGCATCATTGCTTTTCAATGCAGCCACGAAGTTCTTGTGGTGGTCAGCGAGGTAGTTGGCATTGCCGCCCCGGCGCTGGTCGGGCAGGTCTTCTACTTTGTAGATCAGCACGCCCTTGTCGTCGCGCTGCGTCTCCGGAATCACCTCCCAGCCTTCGCGGTTCACGACCATTGTACCATTATTTCCAATAAAGGCAATACCTTCCGTTTTACCATAATTGCCGCCGTCTATGCCCGTAGCATGTTCCCAGAGCATGTTAAATCCATCGTACTCAAACACGGCCTGGAGCGTATCGGGCGTTTCGGACGCATCATCGGGATAGGCAAGCTTACCGCCTGAAGCCATCACAGATTTTGGCGCTTTGGCCCCCATAAAATAGAGAGCGATGTCAATCTCATGCACGCCCCAGTCGGTCATCAGGCCCCCGGCATAGTCCCAGTACCAGCGGAAGTTGAAGTGAAAGCGGTTGATGTTGAAGGGCCTTTTGGCGGCGGGACCGAGCCACATATCATAGTCCACTCCGGCGGGTACAGCAGAGTCGGCAGCTACGGACACCGGCTTCATCCAACCCTGGTAGGCCCAGCATTTAACGAGGCGCACATTGCCCAGCTTGCCGCTTTTGAGGTAGTCGTAGGCCTGCTGGTAGTGCGAGCCGCTGCGCTGCCACTGTCCGATCTGCACCATTTTGCCGTGGTATTTGGCGGCGCGGAGCATCACATTACATTCTTC
>RDXT01001029.1 GCA_004292985.1 Bacteroidota bacterium | reverse complement strand
TACGTGTCGAACGATTATAACGAGAACGATTACCTGTACATCAACGAGCAGAATGGGCAATTCCGCGAGTCGGTGCGCGACGCGATGGGCCACACCTCCCTGTACTCGATGGGTTGCGATGCCGCCGACCTGAACAACGATGGCTTGATGGACCTGCTCACGCTCGACATGCTCCCCGAACGCAACGAGCGCGTCAAGCTCACCGCTGGCGACGATAACTACGACAAATACGAGCAACTTCTCCGCGCCGGTTTCCACCACCAAACCATGCGGAATATGGTACAGATAAACTTGGGAGCGAGGAGTGAGGAGCGAGGAGTGAGGAGTAAAAATCCTTCATTTGCTGAAATTGGTCAACTCGCGGGGGTTTCTAACACCGATTGGAGTTGGGCAGGGTTGCTGGCCGATTTTGATAACGATGGTTGGCGCGACATGTTCATCACCAACGGCTACGCCCGCGACTACACGAACATGGAGTTTCTGAAGTTCACGATGGACGAGCAACTGAACCGTCAGCAAACCGGCACGCAGGCCGACGAGATGACGGTGATTGGCAAAATGCCCGCCATCAACGAACCGAACTACATGTTTCGTAATCGTGGACTGACAAATGGCGCGTGGAGCATGAGCTTCGAGAACCAAACCGCAGCCTGGGGCTTTGATCACCCGACCCAATCGAACGGGGCTGCCTACGCCGATCTGGACAACGATGGCGATCTGGATTTGGTCGTGAACAACACCAATCAGGCCGCATTTGTGTACCAGAACGAAGCAAACCGTAGCGACGGACCGTCAGAAAGAAAGCACCACTACCTCGCCGTTTCGTTGACGGGCAACGCGCCCAATACGCAGGGTTTGGGGGCAAAAGTGATGGTGTATCAGAAAGGCCGCGAACAGTTCGTGGAGCAGATGCCCCGCCCCGCCTTCGACCGCCTCACCGGCATCCCGCCCACCGTCGCCATCGAGCAACGCATCACCCGCGGCTCCCGCAAGAGCACCGTCGCCACCATCACCGAGGTCGCCCAATACCTCCGCCTGCTCTACGC
>RDXT01000042.1 GCA_004292985.1 Bacteroidota bacterium | reverse complement strand
CTGGTACTGTCTGCGTTGTTTTTTACGCTCCTGAAAATCTGGAGCCAGGATTTTGCTGCTCCCCAGGATGTCGCTTTTCGTGAGCCGGGCATGTTCATTTCGGGTGCACATCACCCAGGCCCCTCTGTCATTATCGCCCCATTTTATTTTGAAGAGATAAGTGAAGATACTCCTGTAGATGGTGCCGGGCCTCTGCACGATTCAGGCTTTCCGAATCACTTTTCCTTCTATGCTGCAAGCACCCTGCCTCCCGGCAGCCAGGATGCGCGGGGCAGTTGCAGTCCCCATCCCCTCTTTCTCCGCTATTGCGATCTCAGGCTCTGAGATAATGTCTGTGTTGTCACGGCCTCTTTCTGCTCTGCTCCATGCAAAGCAAAAGGGAGGTCATGTTATTCATTTTCAACATATTGACTCACGTATCTTATCTCATTTCGCTGTATGAGTGCACATAAAAAACGGCCCCTTCCCAAAGACGGGTGGGCCGGTCTGAAAGAAAATGCCCTGGCAGATGCCACTTCGGGTTTTATTGTATTCCTCCTGGCCCTCCCGCTGAGCCTGGGGATTGCCAAGGCCTCCGACTTCCCGCCCCTGATGGGCCTTGTTACGGCTATGATCGGCGGTATCGTGGTGAGCTTTTTTGCAGGCTCGCAACTGACGATCAAAGGCCCGGCTGCGGGCTTGATTGTGATTGTAGCAGGAGCCGTAGCTGATTTTGGCGGCGGCGAAACGGGCTGGCACCTGGCGTTGGGCGCGATGGTGGTGGCTGCGCTGGTCCAGGTGCTGTTTGGCGTGTTTAAACTGGGCAGAATGGCAGATTTTTTTCCGCTTTCTGCCATACACGGGATGCTGGCGGCCATTGGTCTGATTATCATTGCCAAGCAGCTTCCGGTATTGCTCGATGTGGACCCGGCACTATCCAAAGGCAAGGGACCGCTGGAATTATTCGCCTCTATCCCTGAATTTTTTGCCCACCTGGACCCCAGAGCGACCCTGATCGGTATCATCAGTCTGGCGATCATGCTGGGATGGCCTTTTATCAAAAACAAAACGATCCGGATAATCCCTGCGCCGCTGATGGTGCTTATGATCGCCATTCCCGCCGAGCTGCTCATGGACTTCCAGCATACAGAGCCTGCCTACGCACTGGTGCATATCGGCAACCTGCTGGAAAACATTCACCTGAATGTGGACTTTGGCGGCATCGCGCAGCCCGCTGTATTTATCCGCTACGTGATCATGTTTGCCCTCGTAGGCTCGCTGGAGTCCCTGCTGACCGTAAAAGCCATAGACCTGCTCGACCCCTGGAAACGCAAGTCCCATGCAAATAAAGACTTGATCGCAGTCGGTGTCGGAAACGCGGCTGCGGCTTTTCTGGGTGGTATTCCGATGATTTCGGAGGTGGCCCGCAGTTCCGCCAACGTAAGCAATGGTGCCCGCACCTGCTGGGCCAACTTCTTTCACGGCGTATTTATTCTGGTGTTTGTGCTCTTCGCCTCGAACCTCATCGAGCTGATCCCCAATACCGCGCTGGCAGCAATGCTGATCACGGTGGGTATCAAGCTGGCGCACCCCAGAGAGTTTGTGCAGACCTTCCGCATCGGCTGGGAGCAACTGGCGATTTTCCTCGTAACGATTTTCTTCACGCTGTTTGAGGACCTGCTGGTAGGTATTTTTGCAGGCATGGCCCTGAAACTGGTCATTCACACCTTTAATGGTGCCCCGGTTTCTTCTTTTTTCAAGAGTCAGGCGGAGATTTCGTTTGAAGGAAATGAATACCTGGTGCGCCTGAGCAAGTCCGCTATTTTCTCCAACTACCTGGGTATCAAGGATAAACTGGAGTCTATTCCCCACGGATTTCACATTACGATAGACCTCGAACACACGAAAATGGTGGATCACTCTGTGATGGAAAACCTTCACCATTTCCAGCATACATACACGCATACCGGAGGCTCTGTAACCATTATCGGTCTCGATAAGCACCAGGCAATATCAGACCACCATCTGGCAGCAAGAAAAAAAGGAAAACCCCGTATAACAGAGGTAAGAACCCCTACCTATGGAAAATCTGACGCATAAAGCTGATTCTGAGCGCTTTGACGAGCACACAGTGCTTCACGAACTGAAGCACTACCTGCCTGCGCAGGCTCCTTTGAAGGACTTTATTCACCATAACACGCTCCATGCTTTTCAGGACCGTCCTTTTTTCGATGCGTTGCGGGAGGCTTCCGGGGTTTTTGGCTATAAAGTATCTCTGAGCATCGAAGAGTACCGGAAGCTCTATGGCGAAGGGCGTATCCAAAAGGAGGTCCTGGAGCGGGTCATTTGCACGCACAAAGGAGAAGCACAGACGGCGCTCTGGCTGGAGTATGCCCTTTTGAAGCCCTATCCGGATCCTCTGCCGGGGCGAATCGGCGCTTTGAGGGGCCTGTGGAAAAAAACCAGCTTCATTGACCTGGATTCCCTTGTGCATCCGATATTGTTTCGGGTCATTTGCAGCTACCTCGACCAGGGAATTGCCGCCTGGGATTTTCCGGTACGGGACAAGGGTTTTCTGGCCTCCCTCCGGGAGATGGAGACGCACAGTTTTGTCAGTTTTTTCAAAACCGCGCGCGCCCGCAAATTGCTGCTGGACAGCCCCTGCACCCTGGCTGAGCTTCTCGGACTTCTCACCGGAGATGAATCGCTTTTTGCCCGTTATCTTTTTGACCAGCAATTTGCCCATCAGGGCTGGTCGGGCATGGTCTCCGCTATTGAAGATCAGCCACTTACCCTCCTCGACACCCGGCAGATCTCGCTTCACGACCTGATTGTGTTTGAGCTGCTGCTGGAGATAGATGCACTCGACGATACGCTGGGCAGTACCTGGGAACCCCTTTGCAGGCGCAGGTCCCAGATCCCTGAGCCGCTCTTCGGATCTATGCCTCCCACTGAAAACGATGAGGTGCTGCGTTTCTGGCAGGAGGCTTTCGAATGGAGCTATTTCGATCAGGTGCTGGCTGGTATTCAGCTTTCGGAGGCAAAGGCAGCAACCCTTTCCAACAAGCAGTTTCAGGCTTTATTCTGCATAGACGACCGCGAGTGCTCCTTCCGGCGCTATCTGGAGCAGTGTGAGCCGCAGTGTGAGACCTTCGGAACGCCGGGTTTTTTTGGTATCGAGACCTATTTTCAGCCCGAAGAAGGTAAATTTTACACCAAAATCTGCCCGGCCCCCATTACGCCCCGCCACCTTATTAAAGAGTATGAATCGGTGAACCGGCGGGAGACAGATGTACATTTCAGCAAACATGCCCACTCATTTCATATGGGCTGGCTGATCTCGCAGACACTGGGTTTCTGGTCGGCTTTCCGGCTTTTTCTACAAATATTCCGTCCTGCCACTACGCCTGCGACCGCACATGCATTCCGGCACATGGACAAAAATGCCCGCCTTACGGTAGAAAGCCACGACCCCAGCCACCAGGAAAAGGGCCTTCAGGTGGGATTTACAGTAGAGGAAATGGCCGAAAGGGTGGAGCGGATCCTGCACAGCATTGGCCTTGTGCGCGACTTTGCGCCGCTGGTTTATATTGTGGGTCACGGTGCAAGCAGTGTTAATAATCCCCACTACGCAGCCTACGACTGTGGCGCCTGTTCAGGCCGGGCAGGCTCTGTCAATGCCCGCGCATTTGCACACATGGCCAACCACAGCGCCGTGCGTAATCTGTTGAAAACCAAAGGATTTGATATTCCGGACACTACCTGGTTTGTAGGCGCTCTGCGCGATACCACCCGCGATGAAATTGTGTTTTTCGACGAGCAGGCCCTGCCTCCCCGGCACCTGGCCTGGCATCAGCAACATGAGCTTGCCTTTGCCAGGGCATCTGACCTCAATGCCAAGGAGCGCTCCCGGAGGTTTGAGTCCATAGACACGCGTCTGGCACCCGAACGTATCCACCAGAAAATTCTGCGGCGCTCCGTTTCGCTGTTCGAACCCCGCCCGGAGCTGAACCATGCCACCAATGCGCTGTGCATTATCGGCAGAAGAGAGCTGAGCAAGGGCCTTTTCCTCGACCGGCGCTCCTTTCTCAACTCCTATGACTACCGGGTGGACCCTGAGGGAAAATACCTGGCGGGCATCCTCAATGCTGCGGCTCCGGTTTGCGGAGGCATTAACCTCGAATATTATTTCTCGCGGGTAGATAACCAGAAGCTCGGCGCAGGCAGCAAGCTCCCCCACAATGTGATGGGGCTTTTTGGGGTGGCCAATGGCATAGACGGCGATCTCCGGCCCGGTCTGCCCAGCCAGATGATCGAGGTTCACGACCCCGTGCGGCTTATGGTACTGGTAGAGCACTTCCCTGAAGTTGTT
>RDXT01001028.1 GCA_004292985.1 Bacteroidota bacterium | reverse complement strand
TGTAGAGGTTTTCCGGATTCACTTTCACCGCCGCATCATAATACTGGATCGCAGCCTGCTGTTTGCTGAGTACGGGTCTCACCGTGGCCGCTTTGGTCAGCGCAGCGGGGTCTGTTTTGAGCATAACCTGATCTGTGGGAATGCGGGTCTGCACCGAAACAGGCTTATCCTGAACCGTGGAGGTCGCAGCCGGAATCTGGGTTTTGACCGTGCTGACACTGGTAGCAGGCTTATAGACTGTCGTAGGTTTCACCTGTGCGGCGAGCGGCGCGAGCGCAAGAAGCAGGGCGGCAAGTATGCCTGCGGGGCGGAGAATGGGTAGATACTTCACGGCTTTACATCAATGGTGAACAATACAGGAATAATGAGGCCGGAGGTCGCTTTGGAGCTGAATCCTCCTTTATCACTTCGGTAGGTAATCTGCGTGGCAGGTGCCATCCGTGCGCCAAATGCTTTGCGCAGGGCGGCCATCATATCGCCCTGATAGGCGGTTTTCAGCAGCGCCAGCTTTTCGTTGAGATCGGTAATGGGCTTGCTGCTGGAGAGAATAACAATCTGGTCTTGTCCGGCCTGGTTAAACTGAAAGGTCGTCTGGGGGGTGGGAATGACCAGCTCGACCTGGGGGGCTGTAATCAGGGCGCTTTCATTGATCCCCACAAATTTGTTGTCGAGTTTTTCATCTCTGGGCCAGTGGACTTTCAGGTTGCGGGCCGGATCGAGGCTGAAGACATAGAGGTAGCTGCCGCTGTTGAACTGGGTGGCCAGCACCTGCATGCGCGCGCCCAGTGGCCGCTGGAGGATATAGCCCGCCGGGGTCAGCGTGGGCTTGAGTTCGGCGAAGACCACCTCGCTCTGCCGCACAAGCTGCGGATAGCGCAGGGTAAATGCCCCGCTCCGCGTGGCAGCGACCTCTTTGGCCGGATCAGCCAGCGAAAACTGTGCGGCATATTTGCAGTATTTGGCAAAGTCGGTGTATTTCACCCAGATAAAGCCCTGATTTCCCCAATATTCGCCCCAGCTGTTCATCAGTTCGAAGGCCTCTTTCCCG
>RDXT01001027.1 GCA_004292985.1 Bacteroidota bacterium | reverse complement strand
CCATCTGTTTAGCGATGGCCGCAAAACCGTTGTACTGAACCATTTACGCGAAGGCAGCGAGGGAGAAGTCAGCTATTTCCGCTTTTCTCCGGAAGAAAGCCTGCGGGAATTATTTTTGCGTTTGTATCAGGAAATCCGCCTGTGCAGCCTGCTGGTGGAAGGCGGTCCGATCCTCCTGCAGCAGTTGATAGATGAAGGGCTGGCAGATGAAATATACCTTGTGCGCAGCCACCGCAGAGCCGGAAAAGGGATCAGCGGCCCTGTTTTGCCCCGGAATCTTGCCTTCGATGAAATAACGAAATGCGGCGAAGACTGGCTCTATTTCTGGAAAGCACCTTCCTCTGCCAGAATGCGGAAAGATTTCCCTATATTTACCCCGTCGCATTCATATCCGCTATAGCTGATTACTCAATCTTATTACATTGAAGTTCACCGATTTACCCCTGAAGCCCGAAATCCTGGAAGCCATTGACTCCATGGGCTATGAAAATACTACGCCTATCCAGGAAATGGCCATACCCAGTATCCTTGAAGGCCGCGATCTGATTGGTTGTGCCCAGACGGGTACCGGAAAAACTGCTGCTTATCTGATTCCGCTGCTGCAACTTTTTCACGGAGAGCCCAGCGCTGTACCCCGCGCCCTGATCATCGTGCCTACCCGCGAGTTGGCCGAGCAAATTGACCAGAACCTCGAAGCGCTGGCTTATTTCACCACCGTTTCTTCAGTTGCGGTGTATGGAGGTAAAAATTCGGATAACTGGGATAAGCAAAAAAAGGCCCTCGTCGGCGGTGCTGATATCCTGATTGTGACTCCGGGACGCATGATGAGCCACATGGGCCTCGGATATGTGAACCTCAGCCAGGTTGAAGTAGTGGTCCTGGACGAAGCAGACAAAATGCTCGACATGGGATTTTACGGCGATATTATCAAGCTGATCAAAGACATACCCACTTCCCGGCAAACGCTGCTTTTTTCGGCGACCATGCCTCCCCAGATCCGGAAGCTGGCGCAGGAAATCCTGAAAGCGGAGCCGGTCGAGATTAACCT
>RDXT01000041.1 GCA_004292985.1 Bacteroidota bacterium | reverse complement strand
CATAGGCGCAGGTCAGCGAGACGAGCATTCCAAACACAGCCAGAAGTCCGATTACTTTACACATACCATTCACTGTTCAGGTATATTGTACTGTGGGTCACAACATAAGTTGTATGCAATCGGTTTCCTTCGGCCAAAATGCCGGATATATCGGCAAATGCTGTCACGGCTTCGGCCATCTGCTTGCCAAAACCCGATGAATAGATGTAGTTTACGGGATGCAATTGCGTGGACTCTACATTCTGATTCACATCCTGGTATGGCTGGGCTTTTTTTTCGTGCTGTGTCCCGAACCCCTGGGACTGGGCCACTTCCGGCTAAAGGGGATTTTCTCACCTGAAGAGGCTTTGCCCTTCTTTTTATATGGTGTGCTTCAAAATGCCTTGCTGTTTTACAGCTACGCCCATATAGCACTGCCCTACTATATCAAAAACAGCTCCTGGCAATATTTTATCCTCGCTAATGCCGCTTTTCTGACAGGCTTTGTGCTCGCCGAGAGCTTTGCGGATTACGAGTATATGAAATATGTGTATGTGTCTTCGGGAAATCCCAAGCCTTTTCGCTCCTTTTCCGTATGGCTGACCACCAATACGGTCATAAATGGCATTGCGCTGATGGCCGCGAACCTCTATGGCTTTACCTATGACTGGTTTAAGGACCAGCGCCTGCGCTTAGACATCGAGCAGGAAAAACTCCGGGCCGAACTTTCTGCCCTCAAGCACCAGATCCATCCGCATTTTTTGTTTAATATCCTGAATGGACTGTATGGGCTGGCCTTTAAAAACAATGACGAACCTACTGCCGAAGGGATTGCCAAACTCTCTCAGATGATGCGTTATATGCTATATGAGAGCAATGATCCGCAGGTTCCGATGGTCAAAGAGATCGAATACATCGAAAACTACATTGATTTACAGAAAATCCGGATAAATGCTGCCACCCAGATCCACTTTTCGGTGCAGGGGAACCCCAATGGGGTGTTTATTTCGCCCATGATTATGATTCCCTTCATCGAAAACGCCTTTAAGCACGGGATTAGTACCGTTAAGCCCTCTGATATTCACATTTCCATTGCTTTGGAGGGCAAACGAATGGAGTTCACGGTCGTAAATCCCATACACCAGGTAGCGATGCCAACGGAGATCGAGCCGGGGGGTATCGGTTTGCAAAATGTGAAAAAAAGGCTTGATTTGTTATACACAGACGCCTACACGCTGGAAACCGGTGCACATGAGGGTATTTATCGGGTAAAGTTGACTGTAATCTTATGAATATGAGAGCCATAGCTGTTGACGACGAACCTTTGGCGCTGGAGGTCATTCAGCGCTTTGCCGAAAAAGTGCCCCAACTGGAACTGGTGGGCGTATTTCAGAACCCGGTAGAGGCGGTGCAGTTTATCGGGCAGCATCCGGTGGACCTGCTTTTCCTCGACATCCAGATGCCGGATCTGAGCGGATTGCAGTTGCTCCAGAGCCTTTCGTACAAGCCGCTGGTCATTTTCACAACAGCCTACTCTCAGTATGCGCTCAACTCTTATGACTGGGACGCGGTGGATTATTTGCTGAAACCTGTGCTGTTTGACCGCTTTCTGAAGGCAGTGAACAAAGCCTTTTCCCTTTTTCATGCCCAGGAGTCGCTCGAAGCCCGCAGAGACAAGGAAGACGCCGAGCCACAAGGCTCCAAAGACTACCTGTTTGTCAAGTCAGACACCCGTTTTTTTAAGGTAAACCATGCCGACATCCTCTTTATCGAGGGTATGCGCGACTATATTGCCGTTCATACGCCCAAACAGCGCATCCTTACCCTGATGAGCATGACCCAGATGCTCAAAAAGCTGCCTTCGGGCGACTTTATGCGGGTGCATAAGTCCTATATTGTGGGCCTGAAGCACATTACCCTTATTCAGAACAACCGCATTTACATCGGAGACAAAGAAATCCCGATCAGCAACTCCTACAAGGACTTGTTTTTGAAGTTTCTGGAGGAGATGAATGAGTAATTAAGTTAATCTATATGTCCAAAAACCTACTACTCTTACTCCTCCTCTGCTTATCTCTCCTCCCTGCCTGTGAGCAGCGGCAAAAACCCGCTGATCCGGAAGCTGAAAACAAAACCTTCAGCCTGGAAGAACTCCAGCGGCGCAATTTTATGTACTTCTACGACCTTGCGCACCCGGAAACAGGCCTCATTCCCGACCGCTGGCCCGCAGAAAGCTTTTCCAGCATCGCTGCCTGCGGATTTGGCCTCACTTCATACATCGTCGGTGTCGAAAACAAGTGGATCACCCGTGCCTCTGCCGCTGAGCGCAGCCACAAGATGCTGAAATTCCTCTGGGAACTTCCCCAGGGCGAAGGCAAAACAGGGATCGCCGGATATAAGGGCCTCTTTTACCACTTCCTGAACATGAATGACGGCATTCGTTTTAAGGATGTGGAGCTGTCCAATATTGATACAGGTCTGCTGATGGCGGGCGTATTGTCTTCGCAGGTCTATTTTGATGGAAAAGACAGCACCGAAACCCAGATCCGCGCCCTGGCTGACTCGCTTTACCGCCGGGTAGAATGGGGCTATAACCTTCAGCCGGACAACCTGCTGTGCATGGGCTGGAGCCCGGAGCGCGGATTTATCTCCAATAAATGGTCGGGTTACAACGAGGGCATGATTCTCTATATCCTCGCCTTAGGCTCCCCTACCCACCCCCTGCCCGCTGCAAGCTGGGAACAATGGTGCAAAACCTATGTCTGGGCACCTTTCGAAGGTCAGCCGGAACACGTAAACTTCGGCATGCTCTTCGGTCACCAATATTCGCACATGTACGTGGATTTCAGGGGCATACAAGACCCCTATATGAAAGCCAAAGGCAGCGATTATTTTATCAATTCCCGGACAGCGACCCTCAGCAACCGGGCATTTTGCATCCGAAACCCAAATGGCTATGAGGGTTATGGCGAAAATCAATGGGGACTTACGGCCTGCGATGGCCCTAAAGACACCGTGGCAGTGATTGCCGGCAAAGAGCGGCAGTTCCGGGGATATTTTGCACGCGGTGCAGCGGCCATGGAGCAGCCCGATGATGGCACCATTGCCCCTACAGCCGCAGGCGGTTCGATCCCCTTCGCCCCTGAAGTGTGCCTTCCGGCGCTGGAATATATGTGGGCGACACATTACGATAAACTCGTAGGACCCTACGGATTTAAAGACGCATTTAACCTCACCTTTCCCGGCGGATGGTACGACAAAGACTATCTCGGCATTGACCAGGGGCCTTTTGTGATTCAGATTCAGAACCACAAAGACGGATTGATCTGGGACCTTATGAAAAAGAGTCCTTATATCCGTGAAGGTCTCAGTAAAGCCGGATTTGCAGGCGGATGGTTAGAAAAATAAGACTTAAATAGCTGGCTCCTGCTGGCTCAGGCAGTGAAAGCTGCCCAATCCCCAGATAATATCTGTCGAATCCAGGCCGACGACCCGTCGGTCTGGAAAACAGTTTTGTAAAATCTCCAGGGCCTGCGCGTCTTTTTCGCAGCGAAAAGTAGGCACTACGACCAGTCCGTTGGCGATGTAAAAATTAGCATAAGAGGCAGGCAGGCGCTGCCCTTCATACACAACCGGGTCGGGCATCGGCAATTCGATGACTTTGAGCGCTGTGCCGTCGGCCAGGGTGAAGGTCTTCAGCAGTTCGAGGTTTTCCTGAAGGATGGCGTAATTTTCATCTTCCGGATTGTCTTCGACTACCGTTACCACCGTATCGCGGCTCACAAAGCGGGTAAGGTCATCTATATGCCCATCGGTATCGTCACCGATAATGCCATCTTTGAGCCACAAAATCTGCTCCTGCCCATAAAACTCGCGGAGGTACTCTTCGATCTGGGCCTTGCTGAGCTGAGGATTGCGGTTGGGGTTCAGCAGACAGGCTTCCGTTGTCATAAGGGTGCCCTCTCCATTTACCTCGATCGAGCCCCCTTCCATCACGATTCCCGGCACAAACACAGGCACGCGCAGGTACTCCGAAATGTGATATGGAATCTCATTGTCGAGGTCGTGAGGAGGGTATTTTTCGCCCCAGGCATTGTAGTTCCATTTGACGAGGGCCTTTTTGGGGGCAGATGTCTTGCGAATGACAAAGGCTGGCCCGTGATCGCGGCACCAGGCATCATTGGTCGGATGGAGGTGCAGGTGCACGTGATTCATATCCGCGCCGCTTCGCTGGAGCAGGGCATAAACCTGGTCGCGCATCGCATCGTCGAGGACATTGATATGCACATGCTCCACTTCGGAGAGCAGGCGCACAAACTCGCTGTACACCGGATAAATGGCTTCGATTTTTCCGGGCCAGGAGGCTTCTTTGTGGGGCCAG
>RDXT01001026.1 GCA_004292985.1 Bacteroidota bacterium | reverse complement strand
AGAATATTTGTACTACCTGTAACATGGGTGGCGAAGGTGTACGTAGGCGCAGGCAAAGCGGTTTTGAATGTAATAGCAGAGCTGTAGGCCGTGCCTTTATCGTTGGTAGCGTAGGCCCGCGCATAATACGAGGTGTTGGCTTCCAGTCCTGTCAGGGTAGCTCCTGCCAAAAGTGGAAAAGGTCCATTGGTTGAGCCAATTTCAACTTTGCCGTCAGCCAGAGTCGGTGTTAAGTTGGTTTTACTGTACACCACACCGTGCTGGTTAATGGTGGCCCCACCATTACCGTCGATGGTGGCAGTGATGCGGGCCGAAGTCGGGGTGAGATCGCTGGCCACGGGGGCGTTGGCGTTCATAGTCGGCATCGTGGTAACGACTATTGGTGTTACCGGCTCTGGCTCTCTCCTCTTGCAGTTTTGGAGACTTAGGATCAGACCAGCACTTAGAGTCAATAAAAGTGGAAGTGAGCGAATCGTTTTCATGGCACATGGGGATTATAGTCTGGTAAGCAGTCGGGAATTTGCCCGACTTGAACACCACAAAGGTCTTTCCCTACCAACTCCCCCGAAATACCACGATCATGTGACTAGCAACTGCCTAAACCAGGGCCACATACCTACCGCTTACTGGAACGGAAAAGTCTTCCCAAGTTTCCGGGCGATTTGTTTGTATGTTTTGGTATTGCAACGACTAAGGCAAAAAACATAATCCACGCCTATGCTTCTCCCCGACTATGCCACTCTACGCATGCTGCTCGACGGCATGCTGCTGATGATGATTTTGTATGCCCTATTCAGCTATGTGGTTCACCGGCACCGGCTCTTCATTTTCTACGCGCTGTATATGAGCACCATGCTTCTCTATCTGCACATCCGGGCCGAAGCGGGCGGGCAGGTAACCGGCTGGGATACCGGTGTTGAGTCGGTGGTGTTTCTGTTTTATATTCAGTTCGCAACCGTGCTCATGCAAATTCGGCAAAACGACGAGTGGAGCTATCGAACCCTACAATCGATGACTTGGGTACTGGGTCTTAGCGGGGTGCTCTCCGTT
>RDXT01001025.1 GCA_004292985.1 Bacteroidota bacterium | reverse complement strand
TGGCCCCTCGTGTCGCTCTGCGCCGACTGGTCAAAGATGCTCAGAAACTTCTCCAGCACGGTCCTGCGGTGCCCCTTGAGGTGCTCCGCCTGGATCACCGTCGCATCGTGGGTCAGCGCCTCGATAAAGGGGTGCTTCTCGGCCAGGGGTGTCTGCGTCGCAGCGTCGGTATAACCCCGGCTTACACGGATCACCGGGATTTTTTCCTCCGTAAAGGACTCGGCCAGGATGTAAATCGGGTAAATTGGCAGTGGCGATCCGCCGGGACCTATGTTCTGCGGATTTTGGTACTGCTTGCCGAGGTAGCTGCGAAAACGCATTAATTGGTGGTGATACTTAGCCTTTTGCAGCTCGACCAGCACCACACGGCTGTTGCCGTCGGCCTGGCGGATGCGGGCGTTGAAGTCCATCCGGGTAACGGTGATCCCCGCCTCGCCGCCGAGTTTCCGGGTGTATTCCGTGGGGTTGAACACTACCTCCTCGACTTCCTCGCCCAGCACAGCCGATAAAAAAAGCCGCGCCACGCGGTTGTCTTCCATCATGTAGCGGAAGACCACATCGTAGATCGGATTGGCGATATGGGTGAGGGTACCTTTCACGGAGTAAAGATAGCGATTTTTTGAGGGGCAGGCAAAAGCGCATGCTTGTTTTACTGCACCCGCTCCGCCAGAAACAGCTGCCGCTCCCCTTCGATCTCTGTTGCGATCAGGAACAGATCGCCCCCCTCTCTGATGTCCAGCGCCTCACGGATGGCCTGCGCCGAAAGGGAAAACTTTCGCTGAAGCACATTCGTACGGGTGATACCCAGGGTTTTCAACTGCTTTTTGACTGCGCGGGGATGCCAGCCCAGAGACATCTTGAGGCGAAAAACGCGCCCCGGAAAGTCAGGCAGCACCTGATCCGCGAAGTAAAAGCCCTCAGGATGATTGAGGTAAATAGCTGAGGATGAATAGGTTTGCGTCATAAGCTGAGGCAAACAGCGGGCCTTGTAAAAAGCGGCATCGGGTTCGTGGAGGAAGGAGAGGAGAGAGGGTATAGGGGGAATAGGGGG
>RDXT01001024.1 GCA_004292985.1 Bacteroidota bacterium | reverse complement strand
GGTTCGGGCAGGAAGGGGGTAAGGGTTGCCGTGGAGATGTTGCGAGCCATCGGGTCGCCCCACTGGCGAAACCAGGTCTCAGGCGCGGGTTGGTTCTCGACACCCCCTGTGCCCAGCAAAATGGCTTTTGGCTCTGCAGGGGCTTCCAGCGGATAAATGGTGCCATCCTGGGCCGTAGCAGAGGTCGCCAGGAGGAGCAAGGAGGCAAAAAGGGCCAACTTTGTCCGGTTTGTAGGTGAATAAGACATAGGTAAGATGATGGAGTAAGCGGGAGGGGAATAGTAGGTTTCTGGTTGTTGCCTGAAAATCAGGTCATTGCATGGCTGCATGGGCAATATATATAAAAACGCTTGTGCCGCGCCGGGTTTTCCGGGCGGCAGCAGGTTTGCGGGATGCTTTTCGCAGGGAGAGCGTGTTTATCGGGCGGGCTATCTGTCTGCTTCACTTTTCCATTCGTGCTCGATATGGGTCATGAGAAGTGCGTTGTCGAAAACCACCGATCCTTTGGGAAAAACCGCCTCATTTTCAAAAAAACTCGACCGCACCTTCAACACATCGAGGGGCCTGACCTCCCATCTGTACGCCTTAAGCCTGAGCCCGTCAAACTTGTTTTTGTTTGGGGAATAGCCAAGATCTCCCTTTTCGAAAAAATCCGAAGCATTTTCCAGGGTCCCAAAAATAGAGGTAGTGCTGAACTGACTTGTTTCCTTCGCGTCTATCAGCGTTTCGGTGCCGTCGGAGCTTTTAAAGTCAATATGGTAGGCTCCCTTATCTTCAGCTACATTAAATGCGGCGTAATAATGTTTACCAGGGAATATGCGCCCGCCGGCGAGCGTATTCAGCCTCAGAGAGGTGTCTCTGCGGGGAATGTACACACCGGATCGCACCTCACCCTGATGATCCCACTCCACAGCGATTCTGTGAGCGCCATTTTCTGAACTTACCCCCATAAAGTCGGGCAGCCCTTTGGGTTTAATGTTTTTGAGCCGGATCAGGCAAATGCCGACAATGGCCTTCCCCTGATAGATTTTGGGCCTGAAAGAAGGCGGAAG
>RDXT01001023.1 GCA_004292985.1 Bacteroidota bacterium | reverse complement strand
GGCTGGTCCGTGACGATATATCCGCTGGGGTTGTAGGGGTAGGTACTGAAAAGCCGCACCATACTGCCGATCCATCCCCTGGGCCGCAGGGTCCACAGACTTTGCACAATTCCCCTTACGAACAGCACCGGAGGCCGCCACACATAGCGCAGGGGCTTGCTGTAAACGATGCGGCGAAACGTCAAAGGCCCCTCCAGGTAATAGGGTCTGTTGCTGTTGTCGGCGAGGTCCACATAGTCGGTATAGGCCCCGTGGTTGATCACGAGCAAGCCCTCTTTACGGGTATCAGGCAGGCGGTAGCTTTGGGTTAAGGGGTCAAAGCGGATGCTTCTGCGGCCCAGTTTCACCTGCGCGTCCGTTACGGGTTTTCCCAAAGAGTCGCTTAGCCAAAAACTTAAATCTCTTTGATTATCAGGCAAATGTAACGTTAATGCAGGGTAATTTCGCCATTCGCAAATCCAGTTTTCCGCATCTGCCCAGACAAAAAAGTAGTCGCCCGGCGGCAGCTTTCGCTTAAGCCCCTCAGCCCGTGGAAACGAATCTATGGCCGTCCGGAACAAAGCTGTATCAGGTAGTGCGTAGGGTTTTTTAATCCGTTCGCGGGCCTCCTCTGCGGGCAAAGCAAAAATATAGGTGTAGTGGCTGCCCATAGGGCTTTCGGACAGGGTTTGTGCCTGCGCTGTGATGTCCCCTATCAATGCCAGCACCAGAAGCGGGTAATGAAGTTTCATGCTTTGTTCTTTTGAATGAGAGTGCGGCCGGGACAAATTTCCATAAACCGAAGGTAAATATGGAAGGGAATCGCTATATTTACGTACAGGTGTATAATTTACCCTCACATTATGACATACCTGAAAAAGAAGCTTATCCAGGAAATCGAAACCCTCAGCAATTTATCGCTTTTGCAGGAAGCGTTTAATTTGCTGCGCCTGCTTCGGACACAAGCCGTTCCTGCGCAAAACAACCGGGCAGGGGTGCTGGGCATGGCAGGCGTATTAAACAAAGCCGAAGCAGATGAAATAAGCTCTTTTATCTCCGCTGAATTTAGCAAAAC
>RDXT01000040.1 GCA_004292985.1 Bacteroidota bacterium | reverse complement strand
GGCAAGGTCCGTAACTCAGGAGTTATGCCCTTTCAGTACATTTCGGGCATCACTGTCAATGAAAAGCCCTATGTAAGCGACACCAGTATCATAGAGTTACGGCATCTTTCGTTACCTTATGACTTAAATAACGTCAATATTGAACTTACCGCTGTGGAATTTAGCGATCCTCAACATAATACCCTCCTGTACAAAGTGAAATACGAATCCAATCACTGGGCGGCCCGTTTGCTGCGCGCTCTCACCGGACGGAAAGAAAGCTCTGATACGACCTGGACCCACGCAAAGCAGCCTGTAGCTTCACTTACTTTCAAAAATATGTCGCCAGGCACCTATACGATTGCCTTCCTCGCTGTCAATTCAGATGGTGAACGGGCACAAAAAATCAGCACCTTTACCATCGAAATCGCCCAGCCCTGGTGGCAAAGCCCCTGGTTTATGCTGCTGCTGGTAGCCCTGGCAGCAGGTGGTGTCGTCGCTATATACAGATACCGGATTGCCTTAATCAAAAAAGAAGCTGCACTCAAATATGCGCAGCTCCAAAAGGAGGAAGAAGAAAAGCGGGAAATCCAAAAGATTATTAATGAGCTGACACTGAGAGTCCAGCGCGCACAGATGGATACCCACTTTATTTCAAACGCCCTCGAAACGGCCAGCGGTTTTATTTTGAAAGCCGAGCAGCTTAAAGCTTCGAAACTGATAAGCAAGATTGGGGCACTTATGCGCAACGTATTCCGGAGTTCCGGTAATTCGGTCATTCCTTTGCGCAAAGAGCTTGAAATTGTGGAGCAATATATCGAAGTCGAAACTACTGGCTGGGATTCCCAGCCTGACTATCAGCCGGAGATAGACGAACAAATAAATGAGGGGCAGCTCATGATACCGGGCCTTCTGCTGCAAACCATTGTCGAAAATGCCTTGAGACATGGACTCAAAACCAAGGAAGGAGAAAAAAACCTTTCGCTGCACATCACCCGTGAAGCCTCCCTACCTGCCGTACGCTTTACCATCACAGACAATGGGGTAGGCAGGCCCAAAGACAAAAGGCACAGTGCAGATGATAGCGAACTCCATGCTACCGGTATTACCTATGACCGGCTGAAACTCTATGACCTTCAATACCCTGGCGAATTTACGTCCAGAATGGACATTACGGACCTGGAGGACGCTCAGGGAACCCCGCTGGGTACCCGTGTAGATATCCTCCTGGGAATGCCGGAATGGGCTAAAAATACTTCTTCTGAATCTGTTTAATACAATAAATCCATACCATGAATGCGATCATTGTCGAAGATACACCCGGAAGCTATGAGTCTCTCAAACTGAAACTCAATGCTTTCTGCCCGCATGTGCAAATCCTTGCCTGGGCAAAAAGTTGCAGCGAAGCCGTTGCAAAAATCACACAACACAAACCCGACCTGCTCTTTCTCGACATCGAGCTGCCGGACGGTAAGGGTTTTGATATTCTGGAAAAAATCCACCCGCTGCGCCCCTCGGTCATTTTTGTCACGGGGTATAATGAACATATTTCGCGGGGCTTTCAGTTTAGTGCCATAGACTACCTGCTCAAACCTGTGGAGGATGACAAACTGGCCGAAGCCGTGGCCCGTGCGGAGGAGCGCAACCGCATCAACCTCATGGCAGAGCAGTATGCCATCTTCGAGCAGAGTAATAAAGATGCCTTACAGCGCCGCATCGCGCTTTCCAACCAGGAAATGATCATTTACCGCAGCCTCGATGATATCGTGTTTCTGGAGGCCGGTAGCCACAAAACCCACTTTTACTTCAAAGACTACTACATTGAAGTATCCAAAAAGCTTTCGGATTACGAAGACCTGTTTCGCCCCTACCCTTTTCTGATGAAGGTGCTGCGCTCTTACATCGCCAACATCAATGAGGTGCGCCACTATATCCGCACAGACTCTGCCCTGCTGATGAGCAATGGCAAAACCGTGGGTCTGGGGGAAAACTACAAACAGGAAATGCTCGCCCGGTTGCGGATCGCCTGTGAGGATGAGAATTCCGAAGCCCCCCGGATCGAACTGGCGGACCAGCGGATCATCGCATTTCCCTACCTCTCCGATGTCTTGTATCTCAAAGCAGAAAATACCATGACCTCCTTCTATATCAAAGGATACAGCCGGAGTTTCCTGGTGTCAAAGCATATCGGCACTTTTGCAGATCAGCTCAAAAGCAGGCCTGAGTTTATGAAAGTTCAGCGCTCTTATATTGTCAATCTGGCTGAAGTCAAGGTATTTAACCAGAGTAATTGCCAGGTAGTACTCAGCAACCAGGAAGTGGTGCCTGTTTCCAAAGATAACAAAGACGAGTTCCTGGCGCGCTGGCAGGGCAGAAGTTAAATTTACCTCCATACCTCTGCTGGAATAATGGCAGGTTTCGCGCAAGCTTCCCGGCCCTTCCCTTGGAAGTAGGCCCTCTACCCTCGCAGCCATGCGGCAACATATATATATTTCTGCATCTTGCAGTGAGGAAGAGTTGCGTCCCTATCACAACCATTGGGCTATATTTTCGCGTTTCGTCCCTGTGGCATCTCCATGAACCCCTATGATTATTCTCCGGAAGCAAAAGTCTTCCAGAGTCTGATCCTGTAAATATAGCCGCTTCTGCGGTGGTAAAAGTCCTGCTCACAAAGTGGGGCTTTTTTTGTCAATAGTTCCTGATTTCTTACATCATCTGCTGTCATGTGTCCGATCATATAAGTTACGTACAACTGACCAACCGTCTCTACAACACCATGTTAACCTGTTTTTTTGTTTTTACCAGACCCACACAGACACAGCTGGAGGAGGAGGGACCTCCGGCATCTTTCTGGCTTCTCTGCCCCGGGATAGCGTAGCTCCTACTCCCCTGTCCAAACCGGAGGCCGCTTCTCCGCAAATGCCCGCATGCCTTCCTGCGCATCGCGGGTCACCAGATTCAGGCGGAGCTTGTCGCGTAAAAACGCATGCTGGTTTTCCTGACTCACAAAGCGAAGCTGATCTACCGCCTCCAGGCCCATGCGGATCGCCGTAGGCGAATAGCCCGACAACTCTGTCGCAAGCCCCCCGACAAGGGCATCGAGGGCATCGGGAGGAACCACATGGGTAACCAGCCCCAGTTCCAGCGCCTCATCTGCAAAGATCGTGCGCGCTCGCAGGCAAAAATCGAGGGCCTTGCGCCGGGGCATAATCTGGAGCAGACTGGCCGTCACCTGCATCGGCCAGAGGCCCCGCTTCACTTCCGGCAGACCAAAGCGGGCACCTTCCGAAGCCACGACATAGGCCCCGCCGCAGATCAGCAAAAAGCCGCCCGCCCAGACATCGCCCTGCACCCGCACGATCACCGGACGGTGGATCTGGTGAAACAAATCGCCGATCACCACATCTTTCGGCTCAGGCGGAATCGTCGAAGCGCTGGCCACCTCTCCACCCAAAAACGCTTTCATATCAGCGCCCGCGCAAAAAGTATCGCCCTCTGCCGCCAGGACCACCACCCGGATATGGGTATGATGGTGGGCATAGCTCATCGCAAAGGCAAGCTCCCGCACCAGTGTGGGTGAAAGTGCATTTTTCTGGGCAGGGCGGTTGAGGGTCAGGGTCAACACATGCCCTTTTTCCTCCACGAGCAGGTGCGCAAATTGCAGCTCGTATATATGGGTGGTCTGTTCCTGGCTATAGATCATAGATGCAAGATAAAATAATTTGGCTTGCAGATACCCCCCGCGCCCACATATCTTGCAGCAAGTGTTTTTTACCTTTTCTCCCTTGACAAGCCGCATTATCCTTCCGGTCACCAATGACCTCAGCACCGACCAGCGTATGCAGCGCATAGCCGCTACACTGGCGGGCGCGGGCTGCGAGGTGCTTTTGGTGGGGAGACAACTGCCTGATTCTCAGCCATTGGCAAAACAGCCCTACGCCACCCGCCGCATGCGCCTGTGGTTCCGGAAAGGCAAGTTTTTTTATGCAGAATACAATCTCAGGCTTTTCCTGCTCCTGCTCTTTGCACGGGTACAGATCGTCTGCGCCAACGACCTCGATACGCTCGCAGCATGCTACCTCGCTTCGCGGCTCAGGGGCTTCCGCCTGATCTACGACAGCCACGAGTATTTCACCGAAGTCCCCGAACTGACAGCCAGGCCCCTTACCCGCAGCATCTGGCTGGGCATCGAGCGCTGGATTTTTCCGGGGCTTACCACCGTTTATACCGTTAATGAAGCCATTGCAACTATCTACCGCCAACTGTACAATGTGCCCGTACACGTGATTCGCAACTTACCTGAACGAATCGCCTTTGTCCCTGATAATCAACGGGATACCATTCTCTTGTACCAGGGTTCGCTGAATATGGGCCGGGGTATCGAACTGATGATCGAA
>RDXT01001022.1 GCA_004292985.1 Bacteroidota bacterium | reverse complement strand
TAGATGCCGTGGGCGGCAGCGGCGCAGACCCCGGCACAGGCTGGGCGGTCGCGGGCACAGCCAATGCCACCGTGGACAAGGTATTAAGCAGAAAATCAAGCATTCAGCAGGGAAATACCAACTGGACAGCCTCTCGGGGCACAAGCGCCGCTACCTCCGAATGGGTACTTTCTCCGGGCACTTACAGCAGCAGCGCACCGGCTACACTCGGCTCCCACAGTTCCTCCTGCACGGGCCTGCCTGCCTGCGTTTCGCCCCAGCCGGCCATATCCGCGACCCTCACGCCCACCCCAACCGTATCGGGCATTATCGCCATTCTGATCGGTCTTATGGTTCCCGTTGATTTCGGTGGCCAAAGCCACCTGCTGGTATTGAGCAGTTCCCCGCAACTGAGCGCCGCCCCGGCAAATGGCTCCCTATATGCGCCCGGCAGCACCCTGGGTAATGGCCTGGTTATCGGCAGCATCTCCTCGTCAAACGGTACCTTATATAGTAGCTCCCTCCTGCCCGGCGCGACCTATTATGCCTTTATTTTCTCCTACAATCACAGCGCATGCAGCGGCGGTCCTGCCTACAGCCTGACTTCCGCCAATACCACAATTAGCCTTCCGGTAAGCGCCGCACCTTCCTTTGGAGGCAGCGCACAGGCGGCTGTTGAGAGCGATGCAGACCTGTTTCCCGGCATACAAAGCTGGTTTGCCAGCGTATTGCCTGGCTCTGTGCTGCGCCTTCATGCAGAAGTAAGCGAAGCGGGCGAACTGAAGTATGAAATCCTCGACCTTTCGGGCCGCACCCTCCGGCAGGAACTGCGCCAGGTTTCCGCGGGGGTCTGGGAAGAAGACCTTTCCCTGAGCCTTCCCGCGGGTCTTTACCTGATCCGCCTGAGCAGCCGGGGACAGAGCCACGTGCTGAAAGTACGGCTGTAAGCGTCTGCCATAAAACGTAAAACACACAGGGGCGGCCCAATGGGCCGCCCCTGCTATTTTCCGGTAGCTACAGGCCGCCGGAGTATCTGTTCGTATCCCTATTCCACGACCAGCTTCTGAACCTGCTTTTC